>DASXMM010000252.1:0-3010 GCA_036495665.1 Candidatus Acidiferrum sp.
CATGGCGGCATGATCTACACAAAACGGCTCTCCACATAAGAACGAGCGTTTCCAACTCCAAAAAGGAGACATTTCCTAGGGTCTTTTTATCGTAGCAAGGAAAGCGCGGGGCCAAAGTCCACCGAACAGGATTTTGTACAACTGGTTACGAGCCAACCGGACCTCCCGGCTCGGGGAAGCAGTCCAACCCTAGTAAGGGAGCATAAGCAGTGTCGCCCAGCCTTCGAGCAAATTCTCCGATTCGTTAGTAAAATAGTTCTTCGACTCCATGGCCATAAGCCCCGTCAGCGCCACCAGCCCGCCTTCGATTCCATCGACGCCTTCCGCTTCGAGCAAGCGCCTCCTGCCATGGCTGGTGGCCGTCGCCTTTTTCATGGAGTCGCTCGACACCACCATTCTGAACACCGCCGTTCCCGCCATTTCGGCCGCGCTCAAGGTAACGCCGCTCAGCATGAAGTCCGTGCTCGCCAGCTACACCCTCAGTCTCGCTATTTTCATTCCTATCAGCGGCTGGATGGCGGACCGCTTTGGCACCCGTCGCGTGTTCGCCGCCGCCATCGGGCTTTTCACGCTCGGCTCTTTTCTCTGCGGAATCTCGACCAACGTCGATCTGCTCGTCGCATGCCGGGTCCTGCAAGGCTGCGGCGGCGCAATGATGGTGCCCGTTGGCCGCCTGACGCTGGTTCGCACGTTCGCCAAATCCGAGCTCATCCGCGCCATGAGCTTCGTGGCCATCCCCGCTCTCGTCGGCCCGATGCTGGGACCGATCGCCGGCGGCCTCATCGTCGGCTATCTCCACTGGCGATTCATTTTCTTCGTGAACATACCGATAGGGCTCGTTGGCTTACTGATGGTCTATCTGCATTTGCCTGACTACCGCGAAGAAACCCATCCACTGGATATTGTCGGCCTTATCCTCTTCGGTTCCGGTATCGCGCTGCTGTCTTACGTCCTGGAGATCTTCGGCGAACACACACTGAGTCCGGGCAGCATTCTAGGCCTATTGGCGGTTTCGCTGGCACTCATCGCAGGCTATTTGTTTCATGCGAGAGAAATCGCATTTCCCCTTCTACAGCTCAGTCTATTTCGAATTCGAACATTCAGCGCGGCGGTAGTCGGCGGCTTCTTTACGCGTCTTGGCATCGGCGGCGTTCCGTTCCTTCTGCCGCTTCTTTACCAGGTTGGGCTCGGATTTACTCCCATCCAGTCTGGCCTGCTGATCATGCCGCAGGCGCTGGCTTCCATGAGTACGAAATTTCTTTTGCCCAAGATATTGAACCGGCTCGGCTACCGCGGCGTGCTGATTTCAAACACCGTCATCCTCGGTCTTCTTCTGCTGCTGTTCGCCACCATCGGCCCCGGCACGCCGGTTTGGGTCATTGTGCTGCAAGCTTTTTGTTACGGAGCCTTCACTTCACTGCAGTACACCAGCATGAACACGCTCGTCTACGCGGACGTCAACGAAGAGCAAACCAGCAATGCCAGCTCCATCGCCAGCACCATGCAGCAAATGTCCATCAGTTTTGGCGTCGCCACCGCTGGACTGGCCACCGCTTTTTTCGTTCCCGCCAGCGCCCACTCCAATCCGGTGGAAATGATTCACGGCGTCCACAGAGCACTATTCGCCCTCGGTGGATTCACCATCGTGTCTACAATCATTTTTCATAGCCTGAAAAGTGGCGACGGCCAAAACGTCAGCCAACAAAGAGTCGTTCACGCGGAGTGACGCGTGACGATTGCGGACTGCTGCCTCTCATGGGAGAGGCCTTGTTGTTAGTTGTGCCCTGCGACTGCCGAATTGTCCGCGCACTCTCGCGCACGTTGTTGCAGTAGTTGAACCTCGCGGGCATTGCGCGTCAGCGATGCAGCGCGCTCGAACTCCACGCGAGCTTCCTCGAAGCGCCCGAGCTTCTTGAGTAGGTCGCCGCGCACGCTTGGCAAGAGGTGGTAGCCCGCGAGCGACGGCTCCGCCGTCAACGCATCCACAAGTTCGAGACCTGCGGCTGGGCCAAACGCCATGCCCACTGCCACCGCGCGATTCAGCTCCACGATGGGTGACGGCGTGAGCTGCCCAAGCTCCTCATAAAGCGCCACGATGCGCGCCCAGTCTGTCTCCTCCGGAGCAACCGCACGAGCATGGCAAGCCGCGATCGCAGCCTGCAGCGCGTAGGGCCCCCGCATGCCGCCCAGCTTTTCGGCTCGTTCGAGCGCTGTGAGCCCACGACGAATCAGCAGCTGATCCCACAGCGACCGGTTTTGGTCAAATAACAGAACGGGTTCCCCCGACGGGCCCACGCGCGCCTTCGAACGCGACGCCTGGATCTCCATCAGAGCAACCAACCCGTGGACCTCCGGTTCGTCCGGAGTAAGTTCAGCGAGGATACGTCCGAGTCGCAGCGCATCCTCACAGAGTGCCGGCCTCATCCAGTCACCGCCAGAGGTCGCTGAATAGCCTTCGTTGAAGATGAGATAGACGACTTCTAGTACGGATCCGAGACGCGAAGCAAGCTGGTCCTTTCGGGGAATCTCAAAAGGTACGTGCGCTTCGGCGAGCGTTCGTTTGGCTCGAACGATGCGCTGGGCGATCGTTGGCTCTGCAACCAGGAACGCCCTCGCGATCTCCGCCGTCATCAGACCGCCGAGTAAGCGCAGCGTGAGCGCAACACGTGCTTCCGTTGAAAGAACTGGATGGCACGAGACAAAGACGAGCCGAAGGAGGTCGTCGCCGAAGTCCTCTTCGAACGCGGTGTCGAAATCCGGTACCGCCTTCTCCTGGGCCTTAAGCTCCCGGCCAAGTTCCTCATGCTTGCGCTCAAGACGTTTGTTTCGGCGGAACATGTCGATCGCTCGGTGCTTCGCGGCGGCCATGAGCCACGCGCCTGGATTATCTGGAATGCCCTCTTCGGGCCACTGCTGGAGAGCGGCAACGAGCGCGTCCTGCGCAAGTTCCTCGGCAAGCCCGACATCGCGTGTGATTCGCGCAAGTCCAGCGATTATCCGTGCCGACTCA
>DASXMM010000253.1:0-8777 GCA_036495665.1 Candidatus Acidiferrum sp.
GAGGTGCTTGGGCTCTTCCAGCGACCCAACCGAATGCAACCAGCAATAACGCAACGAGCGTCTGAATAGTTCTTCGTCTCATGTGCGCCACCTCCTACTGAATAGCAAAGCCAGCTCAAACTGAGACACCACCGCCAGCCGCGCGAAAGGCCGTCAGGCTCCAAGTATCCTGCGCGTCGTCATGGCGCAAAACGTAGCGATCGCCGTTCTCGGCGAGCACACGAAAATACGTCGCGCCCGGCGAATACCAGCGGTCTTCGACTTCCGCGATCTCGAGCGTCTGCGCTGCAAACACGATGCGCAAAGGCCGTTCATCCGCTTTGTAACCCGAGTAAGTTTCCACGCGCACCGTTTGTTCAGCCATCGCGCTAAGCCCGGGCACCGCGGCGATTTTCCGCCAACTCCGCGTTCCAGGCGGCCCCAAGAAAGACGATCACCGCCGAAAGCTGCATCCAGACCATCAAGCCGATGACGGCGGCGAGCCCTCCATAAACAATGCTGTATGGCACGCGGCGGACGTAAAAGCCAAACAGCATGTTCACCAGCCACCAGAGCGAGGTCGCCACCATGGCCCCCGGCAACACGTTTCGCAAACTCTCGTCACCCGGCCGCGCTACCCAATAAATCACCGTGAGCGCCAGCATCGCCAGCACAATCGCGACCGCCGGAAAGAAAAACGTCCACCAACCCTGCAATATGTGCGGCACGCCGAATTCCTCCGAAAGCCAGTGCCGGATCGGCCTTCCAAGCACGCCGAGGATTGCCGCCACGAGCAAGGGCGCGATCGTCACCAACAGCAACGCCAGGCCTCGAATTTGGCGGTGCAGGAATCCGGGTTGGATCGTGTCGCCGTAGACTTTGTGAATGCCGTCCATCAATAATCGCATCACTTGGGTACCCGCCAGCAACGTTCCCGTCCATCCGACCAAAGCCAGTTTCCACGCTTCTGGGCCGCGTTTCACCAAAAACTCAGAAACGATACTCTGACTCCCCGGGGGCAGAAATACCGTGAAGTCCCTGATTAAATCGAAGAGGCTCGTTCGTCCGCCAATGCGGCTCGTTGCGAAGCCCACGAGGATCAGAAGCGCCGGGAAGAATGCCAGAAACAAGTTGAACGCGATGGCTTGCGAAATCATGCCGCAGCGCGGTAATACGCGCTGGAACATTCGAAATGTTTGGCCGATGAGGGACGAGTAGCTCAAAGCCATAGCGCGCCATTATACGCATCGCGGGCTTGCCGTCGTACTTTAGTAACGGATTTGCTGTGTGGTCGTTGCCGGCCGGCCGTTGGCAGCCTGATCTACAGGTGGCGGTACATCACCAGCGCATCGACGGGGCCCAGCGCTGGATGCATGAACGCATTGGGAAGCCTGCCTACAATCTCAAAACCCATGCTTTGCCACAGACGCACGGCACGTTCGTTGCTGCTCACTACAAAATTGAATTGCATCGAGAGAAACCCTCGCTCCCTTGCATGCTCCAGCGAATGTTTGCACATGGCACGCGCGACGCCGCGGCCGCTGGCCCAGGGAGCAGTCATATAGCCGCAATTCGCTACGTGAGAGCCTCCGCCTTTTTGATTCGCGCGCAAGTAATAGGTGCCGAGAATTTCGCGGTTTTCTTCCGCTTCCGCCACGAACACTTCGTGCCCGGGCGAGTTCCAATACGCGAGCGCGTCCACTCGATTCATGTTCTGAGGCAAGGTGTAGGTGTCCCCGTTGCGAATGGCGGGTTCGAGGATCTTCCAGATCGCGTCGCTGTCGCTGCTGGTTGCTGCGCGAATCAGCATTGTGCTCAATCCGGCTCTCGCGTTGCGGTGTCCTGCTGTAGCGCGCCGTGCTTCACGGCCCATTCCACGAAGCCCCGGGGCGCGTTCTTGACGCCAAAAATATTCGCGTTTTTCACTGCGGCGATGTGCTCCCAATGAACGCCGCGCAAATCGGCGTTCGTCAAATCCGCGTCCGTCAGAGTCGCGTCTGTCAGGTCCGCTCCGGCCAGATCGGCGCCGGTAAGATCGCTCTCGTCCAGATTCGCGCCCTGAAAGGACACCTGCTCCAAATTGCCTCTTCGTAGATTGGCCGAACGCAGATTCGCGTTTGAAAAATCGGCCGAGAGAAAATTGCCGTCACGCACATCTGCAGCCGAAAAATTCGAGCGCAGCAGGCGGGCTTTCTCCAGCCGCACCCCCTGAAGAAATGCACCCGAAACATCGACGCCCACGAGCGGGACGCGGTCGGCGTTCAATTCCTGCAGCGCGTCGATACGTCCGCCGCTCCCGCCTTTTCCCTGCGAGGTGTTGACCACTTGCCATGCCTGGTAGTGTCGCTGCTTCACGCGGTCGCCCGATTCCGAGAAATAAAAAATTACCGCGATGAGCACGCTGAAAGTTTCCAGGTAATCTAGAACCTCCAGAAAGGTCCAGTTACTGAGCCCGTAGGCAACCCATTCCCACATCCATTCCACTGCGACGAATGGCAGAAGCCACGCGTGTTTCGTTTGTCGTCTGCGTTCCGCCCAAGCGGCAGGCCGCTCTTTCCGGATGTGTATCTTCATCTCTTTCTTCTCCCGTCGGTTTGGGACACGCGAGGCAGCAATAAACAGGTTAGTTGGACGGAACTTCCAAGGGTTGCACGTCGCGCGCGACCTTGACCGCGATTTCGTCCTCCGCAACCTCCAGATCATAGCGGGTCTGAAGATTCATCCAAAAAACGGCAGCATTATTGAAGTAACGTGCGAAGCGCAGCGCCGTGTCCGCCGTGATCCCGCGCCTCTCGTGAACAATGTCGACGATCCGAGTCACGGGAACGCGAAGATCCATCGCCATCCGGTTCATGCTCAGCTTTAGCGGCAGCATGAACTCTTCCCGCAGAATTTCGCCTGGATGTACTGGTTTGATTTTCTTCCGCATGGCAATCCAGTATTCTACCGTCAAAATAAGCGCCACGCTTGCCGCGTATTAAAGCGCGTCGTACACTCGAACCGCAGATAATCCAGCCTGAGGAAGCATCATGACCACGCCCGCAAAGCCGGTGCCTTCAACGATGTCGCGCAGCGAAGAAGTTGTCGCCAAGCACAAAAAGTACATTTGGCCGTCTGTCACCAACTACTACCAGAAGCCGCTCGTCGCCGATCACGCGGAAATGCAGCATGTTTGGGACGTTGAAGGCCACAAGTACCTCGATTTTTTTGGCGGCATCCTCACGGTCTCGGTGGGCCATTGCAATCCGAAAATCACCAGCAAGGTCAACGCGCAGGTCAACAAACTGCAACACCTTTCCACACTTTATCCCAACGAACAAATCGTTGCGCTCGCGGAAAAAATTGCGCAAATCACTCCCGGCAATCTTTCGTCGAGTTTCTTCACCAGTTCCGGCAGCGAAGCCGACGAAGCGGCCATCCTGATCGCGCGCATGTCCACCGGCAGCTACGACATTGTCGCGCTGCGCCACGCCTATTCGGGCGGCTCGTCGCTCATGAAATCCGTCACGGCTCACGCGCCGTACCGCAAAGCAGCCGTCATCAGCGTTGGCATCGCGCACGCCATCAACCCCTACTGCTATCGCTGCCCCTTGCACCTGAAGTATCCCGAATGCGAAGTTGCGTGCGCGGGCGACGTGGAGAATCTCATCCAGACTGGCACGAGCGGCAGTCCCGCCGCCTTCATCGCCGAACCGATTCAAGGCGTCGGCGGATTTATCACGCCGCCCAAGGAATATTTCAAAATTGTTTTCAACATCATAAAAAAATACGGCGGCCTCTTCATTTCGGATGAAGTGCAAACCGGATGGGGCCGTACCGGCAAAAAATGGTTCGGCATCGAGCAGTGGGAAGTGACTCCGGACATCATCACCAGCGCGAAGGGCATGGCCAACGGCGTCCCTGTGGGCTTGACGGTTACCACACCCGAAATAGCCGCCGGCTTCCAGGGATTGAACATCGCCACCTTTGGCGGCAATCCGGTAACGAGCGTAGCCGCCCGCGCGACGATTGAGTTGATCGAAGAAGAAGACTTGCTGGAGAATGCCCACACCGTCGGCACTTACTTCCGCGCCAAGCTCGAAGACCTTCAGCAAAAGTATCCGCTGATCGGCGACGTCCGTGGCATGGGCTTGATGCAAGCCCTCGAACTGGTAAAAGACCGCAAGACCAAGGAGCCCGCGCCGGCGCAAACAACGCAAGTCATGGAGCGCGCCCGCGACAACGGCCTGCTCATCGGCAAAGGTGGCCTGATGGGCAACGTCCTCCGCCTTGCCCCCATGCTCAACACCACCAAATCCGACGTCGACGAAGCCATCCGCCTCCTCGACAAGTCCTTCAGCGAAGTGAAGAACTGAGCGGAGATTCATGGCCCGGTTCATATTTCGCCAGATCCTTCACGACTTTTTCCTAGGGCTGCCTTTGCTAGTTCTCGCCTGGGCAATCTGGCGATGGGCGCATAGCTTTCCGAAGATAGGTGAACCTCCCTGGCGCTATTACGTGGCGTATGCTGCGGTCGGCCTAGCTGGCGTGTCTTCATTGCTGTGGCTGATTTTGGCTATTTGGGCCATAGTGATTGGCGGCTTCCCATTTTACGACCCGACGGTCCTCAGTTTCTATCGTTGGGGATTGTTGACGGGTGCTGCAGGGCTCCTCACAAGTTTCGCCGGAAAAGGAAAACTAAGGTGGCCGACCTGCGGCCTCTCCTTTTTGATGATCTTCCTGTGGTTTGCAGCGGCGACGAGCGAATGATGCTTTCTCGTTTATTGGCAACGGTCTTTCTTGCTGCGTTCGGCTGGAACTTAGTACTAGCCGCGCCTGCTGGCGAAAAGACCGTTTGGAAACCAGTGCAGTTCGCGATTGTGCGTTTCAATGGCGAAGCGCCGCAATCGTGGAACATTTATCATGCTGAGAAGCATGACGCGCTCCTGGTGAAACTATGGAAGCGCTACCTCTACCTGGACCTTAAAGAACAGGAAGTCTATGAGATCGATCCGCAAACCGTCAAAGCGCAGGGCGATAACGTCGAATGGTCTACGTCCGACCTGCCCAGCGATCCGGTCGAAACTTCGGAATGGAAAGTGAAAGATGTGGGTTTGATGGTGCGTCTCGTGCGGTTTCGCTTCGGCAAGACCGGCCACTTCGTGGACATTAACCTGCCGCTAAAGCCTGACGGCAAGCCCGCCTACTAACGCAATGTAGCGCACGGCGGAGCGCTACGGCTTCCCGCGAAATTCATCGTCATGTCGCGGGCCAATTCTTCACCGCCGGTAAACCCCGTAATACCACGGAATCCCCAGCGCCCCCGGCTCGACCGCCACCGTCACCGTATCCCCCACCTGAAACCGGCCAAAATCATCCGCGTCCACAGCCAATGCTTCCACTTTCTGGCCCTGACGCCACGACTGCACGTGCAACCTCCGGCTGCCGCGTACAATGCCCTTCATATTGAATTTACTGACGACCGAAGTCGGATGGTACGACAGGTTTTTCTGCGAATCGAACCGCCCGTTCACAAAAAGGGTAGCTGCCAGAATCCACGGCAATGGAATGAATCCCGCATAGATCCGCTTCAACACTTCGAGTTCTTTGTGTTCCCGCGCTCGCCTCTCCAGAATCACCGCAATCGTCAGCGCCACAAAAAACAGCATCCCAAAAAACACCAGCATCAAATCCAAATCCAGTGGAGGATAAATCTGGCTCACATAGGGAAACGCCAGCGAGCCTACCAAGAAGACCGCAGTCCGCCCCACAAGCCGCCGCCGGAACACCAACTCAGCGGCAGTCGACGTCAGCCCGCAAGAGGGACATTGGTCGGCGGTTCGCGGGGAACCGCAATCAAGGCATCTGGTCATTGCACCTCAAAGGCCATTCCAAACGAAGGAAACGAATACACGTTCACGCAGGTCCAGCCGCGCGACCCAATTCGCGCAGCGCCAAGAATAGTATAAGACGAGCTTAGGAACCTGTGTTGGAGAGAGAAGCCAGAAGATCCTGATACCGCTGTTCGTGCTGCCCTTCGGAAAGCGTTACGGAAACGCCCATGCCTAAACCCGGCTCGATGCGTTTCACCGAGCAATCGACTTTGACGGGTCTGTCCAAAACGATATGCGCCGTAAAACCCGCGCCAATCCAAAGAGGATCGGTAGATTCGATGAACATTCCATTGGAGCTGATATCGCGCGTGCTGGCACGCAAGAGGGCCGAACCCCACTCGATCTCGAGGTTGGCGCGAAACGAGTAGCGCGGCGCCCAACGGCGGTCGGACCGCCGGGACGATTGGTCCCCACTGCCCATTAACCTGGTGAACACCCCTGCCAAGGATCCCAAGGCGCGGCGCCAGGGCTATCTCGCCGCTCAATCGTTCTAAGCATACGCCTGCTGCGAGCACACGCATACGACGCCGCTGACGGGTGTTTTGTTCCCAGCACTGGATTCCATACGCGGTGCACACTTCTTCGAGAGTGTCTCGAGGGTGCGCTCCAGTTCAGCGGTAAAAGGACACCACTCAATTTTACTTAGACGCGGGGGAAGGCCCAGGGGTGTCGTCCGCGCCGTTCTTGTGTTGATTTTTTTCGCCTGCGCGTATCCGCCGCTGCACTTCCGCTTGAAGATATTTGCGCAGGCTCTCCGAAACGATTCCCGGCGACGCCAATTCCCGCAAATCGGAGACCGTAAGCTCGGGCAAGTACGCCAACACGGTCGCTAACGGTGACAGCGGATGACGAACCAACGCGAGCCGAACGTTATAGCTGATGGACCACTTGCGATGCTGCGATATGCTTAGCACAACCCCCGGCGGAATCTTGTCGCGCGAAAGCACCTTCAACACTTGAGCTTCCGTCAGGTAAGCGTTGTCTAAAACGATGCTGACAATCTGCGCGTGCCCTTCCAGGAGAAGCGCGCCGGCCAAACGCCCAGGGCCGCGCCGCGCCAAAGTGATCTTCTGCCCCAGCGGCAACTGCGGCAGGCGCGAAACCAGTTGATCTTCGGCGTTGCGCTTCAAGTCCGTGGGAATCCCCGGCAGAAGCGTGATCTGCACAAGATCCATCAAATACAAATCGCGCAACAAGCGCATGGTGACGAGCCGCGGCGTGCGTGGATGAAACGCCAGCGCCTTCTTTACGCGGTAACTTTTCAACAGCGGCTTGCGCCGCGCCACTTCCTCGAGAACTTCGCCCGGTAAATTTTTTCGTTCGAGCAGAATGCAGAGCTGCGTCTCCTCGAGCGATGGATTGTCGAGCAGCGCCAGTAGAACATCCGCGTCGTGGTGGTGAACTAACGCCGTCAGCTCATCGCCCACCGCTATCGTCGCTCGCTCTCGGTTTTTATCTGTCCCAGCCATTTCAGTGCACGATTAGGTTCTCGCTTGTGGTCGTTCCGCCTGCCGCATTCCCAGGGCTCAGCATTCGCAGCGCTAACTTCGCGGCAGCCTCCGCAGGCGCCACGCGGAGCATTCCAATCTCCGCCTTCGGAAAAGACCCGCGAAGCCGCGCGTCAAGTTGCTCCTCAAGATATTTGCACCGCCCAATCATCCCACCAGACTTTGCCAACAGAAATGGCATCTTCCGCAATTGCAATCGTTCGGCGAGATTTTCCACGAGCGACGAAAGGTCGAACGCCGCGGCGCGCAGAATCCCTTGAGCCGCACTCTTCGCCACGCTCAAGGCTGTTCCGCTCGCCTCCGGCTCCATCGACTCGGCGAACGCCGCCACCACAGAAAACAAACGCGGGAAAACCTCGTCCGAAGCGGCCTGCGCCCGCGCCTTCACTTCCGACCAGTCCGCGCACGCCAGTTCGCGCAACAACCTCTGCCCCAACGCCGAATCCCTGCCGGTCCGGTCATTCTCGTGCATCGCCGTCAAAACCGCCCGCCGCCCAATATCGTAAGCGCTGCCCTCATCTCCAATCTGCGAGCCATACCCGCCCGCGCGCGCCGATTCGTTCGCAGCGTTGCGCCCAATCGCGGCCGACCCGGTCCCGGCAATCAAAACAATCGCAGGCCCATCTCCTGCCGCGGCCAAAGCAAGATCGAGGTCCGTGCAAATACGAATCGGTGTCTGCGCAAACTCCGCCGCAAACAGCGCGCGAATCTTTTCTGCTGATTCTGGCGGTCCCGCCCCCGCAAGCCCGGCACAAACCGCGGCCGCACGCTCATCGCCAGCCAACTCCACCTGCGCCATGGCCTGCCGCGTCGCGTCGCGAATCGCCGTCATCGCGGCGCCAAATCCAACGCGCAACGGATTCGACGGCCCGCCCTGCGACTTCGCCAAAATCGTTCCCGACAGGTCCATCAACACGCAATCGGTCTTCGTCCCGCCACCATCAAACCCCAGCACGTAGCGCATAGAAAAAGTCTAAGCGAGAACCGCACGCAATGCATTCACGGAAGAAAACGGCGTGCGCAAAACAACGCCCTGCCTGTAAGGGCAAGTCTGGGTCAACCGCCTCACCGCCCATTTCACAATCATTCGCCAAGCCACAGGGTTTTCTTGACCTGCGTGCGCCCTGCCACTATTCTCACCTTCACTTTTAATGCGCATCCACCCACTCGACCTGGCTATCGTCATCGCCTACCTTCTAGCCGTCACCGCGCTAGGCATGCGCTTCCGCCGCAGCAAAAAAGACGTCGCCGCCAGCAATCGCGACGCCGTCTCTCTCGACTATTTTCTCGGTGGCCGCACCACTCCATGGTGGGCGCTGGCTCTCTCCATCGTCGCCACCGAAACCTCCACCCTCACCATCATCGGCACCCCCGCCATCGCCTACGCTGGCAATCTCACGTTCATCCAACTCGTCAT
>DASXMM010000254.1:0-2736 GCA_036495665.1 Candidatus Acidiferrum sp.
GGAAACCGGGACGGAGCCGGACTCCGCGCCGCAGTAGCCGTTGAAAACTTCCGTTGTGTCGCCGGTCGCCACGATTTTCGTCAGAGCGGCCAGTGGGGTTCCGACGATGTCGACGCCGCGAACCAGTTCATCCGGACGGCCGTCGGGGAAAACTTTATAAACGACAAGTGGCAGGACTTGAAAGGCCTGGGGCTGGCCCCGGCCGGTGAATGTAAAACCGCCGGCGATATCGTCAATGAGCAGGCCGAAAGGTTTGCCCTGCTCTTTGATCAGTTCGATCAGCTTGACGCGCAGTTGCGCGTTGGTCATGGTCTTGCTGCTTTCCACGATCAGGTTGCCTTGGCGCGAAACCGGCGTGGCGCCAAGTTGGCGGCGTCCGTGGCCGTTGGAAGTGGGAAAGCCGACGAGCGGCGAGCGGGACATTTCAAAACCCTTCAGCACGCCGTGATCGACAAGGGTAACGCGCTGCGCGGGAACACCTTCGTCATCGAATTGGTAGTAGCCGAGTAAATCCTCAGAACCCAGCTTCTTCATCGTGGTGTCGTCCACAATGCTCAGGAAACTCGGCAGGATGGGGGCGCCGACCATTTTCGCGAAGGTCTGGCCTTCGGCGGCGTCCTTCTGGCGATGCCCTTCGGCGCGATGGCCGAAGACTTCATGGAAGAATACGGCTGCCGCGCGGCCGGTCAAGAGCGCTGGCCCAACGGAGGGCTCGTTAATCGGGGCTGCGACGAGGCCTTCGAGTTCTTTGCGCATCGAAGCTTGCGCCACGGAGACGGCCTTCTCATCGGGCGCGTCGCTGGGATTGACCCAGTCAAAATTGTAGTAGCGGTCGATGTCCATGCCGTCCGGTGCTTTGCCCTGAATGAACAACTCGAGGCGGTAGCGGATCTGGCCGAATTGCAGCTGCGTGCCTTCGCTGGTGACTTGAAAAACGTTCTGAGCCTGAGCTGTGAAGGTGACAATTGAATTGATAATCGCGGGGGATTCGCGGAACGTGCGAGTGTAGGCGCGAACCTTGTCTTCCCAAGGTTTACGGTCCAGCGAGAAATGAACAGGTTCGCTGACAAAAGTGTGCGGCTGCTCGTGCGAAAAATCCGGCGCGCGGTTTTCGGCTGAATCCACTTTTACTTCTCTGCCGGTCTTGATTTTGATGAGAGCTTCGGCGGCGGCGCGGTATTCGCTGTCCGTCTCGAGCCACACGGCGCGACGGATGACGGCAGGGTCGTCATCGAGGGGCACGGAGACGCCCGGGCCTGCGGCTGTCTGGGTGCGCTCGCCCACTCTATGCGTGTCGTCGGTTTCGTAGCTTCCGGTGCGAACGGACACTTCCAGCCAGCGATTACGCGCTTCGGTGCTGTTCAAAAGCGCGCCATTTGAGCCCGAGACGTCGGCACGCTCGGTGTCAGTGATGGTGTAGCCGAGGTAGTACGCCGGCGGATCCTGGGCCTTCAGAGTTTTCATGGAGCGATCGAGTTCGGCCTGGAGCGCCGCAAGCAGCGGAGATTTCTTGGCCTGTGCGTCGGGAGGTGGCGCGGCTTGTGCCACGGGCACAGCGAAAGGCGTCAGGGAAGCCCCAATACCAAGAGTGCACAAAACAAAACTGAGTTGATGACGGACTGAAATTTTCAAGGATTGCCTCACTTGCAGTTAGACGGAACAACCGAACATCCAGTGTACGCTACCGCGGGTAACGGCACAAAATGAGGGAGTCAGCTACGTCCCGTTTCGTTGGTTACCTTAATAAGACGGCTGCCAGCCTCGCGGAGTTGCATAGGTGCAAGCAGGCGGGCCTGAGTGAAACGTCTTCGCCACTGAGTCTAAGCGATCAGCAAGCGTTGGGATTGGTCGGGCTGCAGCCGCCGGTAGGATTTGTCGTCACTGGCTTAGGAGCCGGGCCGGGGCTCTGATGGCTCGCGAGCACCGCCAAGACCACGATAGGAATCACCGCAATCACGCCAATCGTAATGCCTACGCCTTTGCTGATCTGTCCACCGTTCTCAAGTCCACTGCCCGGCCGTGTGTCGACGTCCGTATCCTTGCTGACGGCAACGAGCAGATCGAGCGGCGCCTGCGTCGGGGGCGCCGGAGCGGAAGGGTCATTGTTGCGCACACTGGTCATTTGACCGGCTTTCAAAATCACGCAGGCGCCCGCTGGATTGCAGACGCGCACGAGGCCCTCGAAAGCGATCACGTTCATCACATTGTTTTCGTAGCCAACGTAGAAATCCGTGCCAACCACGCCCGCCACTCCCGCGGCGGTGTGAACTTCAAACTTCCCATCGGGTTTCGCAATTTTTTGGGCCTGCGTGCGGAGCTTGCCATACGCCAGTTCGAGATCCGTCTGCTGCGCTCCGGCGTCGTGCTTGACGACCTTCATCGAGGAGTCCGAGCCCACGTTCAGCACCGAGCCATCATCGAGAGCGACTCGCGCGCGCCCATTGGCCTGGGTGTTTACCAGATCCTGCCAGTCGACGGGCGTTTTCACGGCTGCGCCGATGGTTTTTGAGCCGCGGGCAATGCTCACCGCAGGGATCAATCGAGCGACTTCGCCGGCTCTCTGTCCAGCGGCCTGTGGCTCGGCCGAAATGTCCGCCGGAATGGCGATCGCCAATGAAAGCAAACACGTCAAGCCGAGCGCAAAAGGGCACTTCGTCTTCATCGGAGACTCTCCTAACAGAATGAACGGAATGCGTTGTCTATCGTTGTTACTGGAGGGGGTCGAGACTGTCAATT
>DASXMM010000255.1:0-7145 GCA_036495665.1 Candidatus Acidiferrum sp.
ACGGGCAACCTACAAGTAATGCGAGCTTAGGCCGTTGCTCCGATTGCTTCCGGTTTGCCGACCCTCCACCAAATAACTGACCTGATCCAGTATTGTGAATGCTATAACGATTTATCGCCAAGTCGAAACGCTTTACGGTAACGGGTGCTACACACCAGCAGCAGATGCTCGCGGCTGCTTTGCGGAAGTCAAGGCAATGAGAGCGAGGCCTATGACGGCGATAATGGCGAAGCCGAGCAGATCACCGCGCAGGTCGTGATACTGAATGCCTTGCACGATCATGACGCCGTCGTGAGCGAGCGTGGACCAGCCAGCGAAGAGGAGGAGGCTGCGGTGCTCGCGCGGTTTTCGTGCGGCGATCAGCAGGAAGACGCCAAGCGCGATGTAGATACTGAGGATCATCTGGTCCTGCCGGTTGATCGTCGTTGCGGCACCGTCCCGGAGCGCCCCGCCGAGTGGGTAAAGGCCGGCTAGGCAAGCTAATCCCGTCAAAACCAAGAGAATCTTGAGGCTGCGCTCTCGGATCATGCGAGTCCTCCAATCTCAAGCGCGTCGCGCCCCTTTTCGTGCTGCGAAAAAGAAGCTAAAGATGAGGACGCCGGGGCAATGCGAAGCGTTATACCACGTTCCGCCCTAGCATCAGCACCACTGGTTGTTTGGGCGACATGGGCGCAGCGCAGATATCCGGCCAGTCGGCGTAACTGGTGATAACAGGCAATTGCGCCCAAAGTCCTGGAACCCAGGTCTGCGCCGGATTTTGGTCGTATGGCGAGCAACCCAGAAGTAATGTGAACGCTACACCGTTGCTCCGATCGCTTCCGAGCAGGGGACAGCGGGACGCTGTCAGTGGTGACAGGAAACAAACGCCTTACGCGTTTGTTTCCTGGAGAGTAGCCGACCAACCGTCCTTTGAGATCTCAAACATAAGAGAGACGGAGGGCTAAACGTTCGGCGGCTGCCGCGGCGGCTGTGTCGTTCCGCGGAGGCTGCCATGCATCTCACCGTGCGGCCCTTGCTCGTATTGATCGAGCTTTTTCTTCTGGTCGTCATTAAGGATGCTGCGAATCCTGCTGTCGGCGTTCATGCGCTGGGGCCTCACCTTGGCCAAACGCTCTTCGTTCGACAGGCTTTTGTCCTCCATGAGTTTCTGCGTGGCATCATGCAGGTCCTGCAGGATAGGCTTGATTTTGGTTTGCTGATCGCCGGTAAGATCAAGTTTCCCGGTCAGCACCTTCAACTGTTCTTCGACGGTTGGTAGGCCGCCACTGGAATTGCTGCTGGTTTGTTGGGCGAGCATGGATGGCGCGAACATCAATATTGTCCCAATTGCAAATGAGCGAATCCGATTCATCTTTTTCCTCCTGCGTATCTCAACCGGCGATCGAAAGCGTCAAACTGTCTGGCCGGTGTGTCGTAGTTTTTTCGAGCCGCCGAAGCCAGGTCATGTTCTGCTATTGCGACAGTTGCCGTACCATCGCGAATGTAAGCATTAAACGCACGGGAGTCCAGGATTCTGGCTGCGTTGTTGAACAAAGAGGTGGTCGATGTCCAAGAACGAGCGCTCCAAGCCGGTCAAAAGGGATGGAGAATCTCGACAGAAGCCGGATCAGCGCATTCTGCGAACGCGCAACCGCCTGGGCAATGCGCTGATCGCCTTGATCCTGGAGAAGCCGATCGACAAGGTCACGGTCCAGCAAGTGCTAAATCGCGCCGGCGTCGGCCGTTCCACTTTCTATCTTCATTTCCGCGACAAGGATGACCTCTTCCTCAGCCAACTCGAGGACGGCCTGGAAATGTGGACCACTGCTCTTAGCAAGAATCAGGAGAAGTCGCGTCGCGTGGCGCCAGTGCGAGAATTCTTTGCACATGTAGCAGATGCAAGGAAGCTATATGACTCACTGGTTGACTCCGGCCGTATCCAGGCGTTTTTCGATCTTGCCCAAGGCTACTTTGCTCGCGGCATCGCCCGCCGACTCAAGGAAATCAGTTCTGCGAATCCCGGTCAACATGAACTGGACGCTTGCTCCCATGGGCTGGCCGGAAACCTGCTATCACTTTTGAAGTGGTGGATGGATCGCGGCGCAAAAGAATCCCCGCAGGCTATCGACGAAGTGTTTCATCGCATGGTGTGGAAGGGAATGCGGTAGCACAGCGTTTTCGGGGATCGCCATGGGACTCTCCTGTTTTTGATCCAGTACCGCGCCTGGATCACGGGCAATTCGGAAACTATCAATCGGGTAGCCAAGCCGTCGTGAAAAAAGAGTATGGAAGTAAACGCCGGTTCAGCGCCCTCCCACAAAAACGGTTGACGCTGCCCTCCGCTCCACACAGAATCTTTACTGCTCCGTGGCGCGACCAATTTCACTCGCCGCATTTCGCCCGGACAGGACAAATATCTTCATGCCAGCTCCCTTTCGGCGCGCAGCAGTCGCAGCCGTCGTTTGCCTCTCGCTCTTCTCCGTCGCCGCCGCGTTGTTTCATTCCCACGGCGCGCAAACTCCGCCCTCCGCCACGCAAAAAGCCGCCCCGCAGCGCAACCCCGCCGAAGCCTATCGCCTCAACACTCTTGGCGTCGCCTACATGAACCAGCAGCGCCCCGCGGAAGCGCAAAAACTCTTCGAACAAGCCCTCGCCGCCGACCCAACGTTCGAAGTCGCCCGCGTCAATCTCGGCATCTCTCTTCTCGCGCAGCAAAAGCTCGAACCCGCGCGCGCCGCTCTCGCCGCCGCCGCTGAAAAACTTCCGCAAGATCCTTACGCCTGGTACAACCTCGGCCTCGTCTACAAAGATCTCGGCGACGCTGAAAAAGGCATCGTCGCCTTCACTCACGTCACGCAATTCGCCAACGAAGCCGATCCCTGGTATTTCATCGGCTATCTGAATTCCCAGCTTCAACGCTATGATCAGGCCATCGCCGCGTTCCAAAAAGCTCTCGACATTTTTCCGTTCCACGCCAGCGCCGAATTTGGCATCGCCCGCGCCTATCAACGCAGCGGCAACGCCGAAGCCGCCAAAGCGCACCTAGTCAAATTTCAAAAAATGACCGCCGACCACGTCGCCACTCCTTTCGGCGCGGGCTACGGCGATCAAGGCCGCTTCTCCCTCGCCGAACTCCCCCGCAGCGCCGCGCAAAACGCCCCGCCCGCCATTCCGGTGCGCTTCACGCCGCAGCCTATCGCGTCGATCGTTCAAGCGGCAGCTAACAATTCCTCGCCAATCGGTCCAAGCACCGGCGCCTGCTTCTTCGACTACAACGGCGACGGCAAACCCGATCTCTTCCTTGTCAGCGCCTCAGCCGACAGCACCAGCCATCTCCTCCACAATCTCGGCAATAGCAAATTCGAAGACACAACCCAATCCGCCGGCCTCGCCATCAAAGGCCCCGGACTCGGCTGCGCCGCCGGTGATTTCGACAACGACGGCCACACCGATCTCGCCGTCTGTTTCATGGATGGCGTCCGCCTCTTCCACAACTCCGGCGACGGCAAATTCGAAGACGTCACCGAAAAAGTCGGTATCCGCCACGAACCCGGCTGCGTCGGCCTCACCTTCGTCGACTACGACCACGACGGCGACCTCGATCTATACGTCACGATACAGCCAATCACCGCCGCGACGCCTGAAACAAAAACCCACAACATCCTCTGGCGCAACAATGGCAACAGCACCTTCACGGATGTCTCCGCGGAAACCGCCCTCGGGATTGACGCCAACGGCGCCGGCCTCGTCACCACCGACTTCAACAATGACCGCGCCATCGATTTCGTCATCGCCGGAGGCGACGATGGAGCCTCGATTTACTTAAATCCCCGCGAAGGAAAATTCACTTCCAGCTCCGCGATCGACTTCAAAAAAGAAAATCTTCCGCCCGCCGTCGGCGTAGTCGCCTTCGACTTCAACAAAGACGGATGGATGGATCTCGCTTTCACCCACGCCAGCGCCCCAGGCATCAGCCTCTGGAAAAATGTCGACGGCAAACATCTCGAGCGCGTCCCACTCCCCGATTTCGGCTGGCAAGCAGGCTGGGGCATCTCCGCCATCGATTACGACAACGACGGCTGGCTCGATCTCATCGCCGTAGGCGAAGCAAACGGTGTCGGACAAATCCGCCTCCTTCGCAATCAGGGTGCAAAAGGCTGGGCCGACGTCACAAAAGAAGTCCACCTTGATTCCGTCAAGCTCTCGCAACCGCGCGCCATCGCAATCGCCGATTTCGCTGGCAACGGCAGCCCCGATCTCGTCGTCACTCAACTCGGCGGTCCGCCCGTCATTCTCAAAAACGAAGGCGCGAATCAGCACAACTGGATGAACATCGATCTCAAAGCGCTCGCTGACAACAAAAGTGCCATCGGCACGAAAGTGGAAATTTACGCAGGCACGCTCTATCAAAAGTGGGAACTGCAAGGAGCAAGCGGCTACCTCGGCCAAAATGCTCCAACAATTCTTGCGGGGCTTGCCGAAGAAAAAAATGCCGAAGTCGTTCGCCTGCTCTGGCCCACCGGCGTTCCGCAGGACGAAATCAATCTCGCCGCCAAACAAATACACACCATCTCCGAACTCGACCGTCGCGGCAGCTCCTGCCCAGTTCTATTTTCCTGGAACGGCAAGGAGTACGAATTTATCGCCGACATGCTCGGCCCCGGAGTCGTCGGCCACTGGGTTGGTCCCGGCGAACACGGCGTCGCCGAACGCGACGTTCCCGATCCCGATGAATATCTCAAAGTCCCCGCCGCAAGCGTTCAACCGCTTCGTGGCATGTTGAGTTTCCGCTTCATGGAGCCAATGGAAGAAACCGTTTATATCGATCAGCTCCGCTTGCTCGCGATCGATCATCCCGCAAGCTACGAAGTTTTTCCCAACGAGCGCTTCGTTTCCAATCCGCCCTTCCCCGAGTTCCGAGTGATCGCCAGCCAGAACACTCATCCGCCCGTCGGCGCGTGGGACGATCGCGGCAACGATGTTCTCTCCCTCATCTCCAAACGCGACCGCAAGTACATCACCGATTTCGAGACCTTGCCGTTCGCCGGTTTCGCAAAACTTCACTGGGTCGAACTCGACCTCGGCGAATGGGACGCGGCGAAACCGCTACGCCTAATCATCGATGGCTACACTGACTATTTCATGGCCACTTCGATGTACGCCGCCGATCAAGCAGGCGTCAAAGTGATCGCGCCATACGTCGAAGCGCTCGACGCTCAAGGCAAATGGAGTCGCGTCGTCGAAGACATGGGCTTTCCCGCCGGTCTCGAACGCACCATGGTCACCGACCTCACCGGAAAACTTCCGCCGGGCACGCGGCGCATACGAATCGTCACCAACCTGAAAATTTATTGGGACGCGATTCACATCGATCAAACTCTCGACGCCAAAGAAATTCGCGCTTCCGAAGTCCCGCTCGCAAAAGCCTCGCTCGAATTTCTGGGCTATCCTCGCGAAATTCGTTTAACGCCAGCCAGCGACACAACCTATTCCTTCACCAATCGCAGCATGACCGGACCTTACGCGTACGCCGCGGGCAATTTCACGCGTTACGGCGACGTCCTCGATTTGCTCACCACCGTTGACGATCGCTTCGTCGTGTTCGGCACCGGCGAAGGCATGAAACTCGATTTCGACCCGCGCAAGTTACCTGCGTTACCGGCGGGCTGGGTGCGCGACTATTTCTTCTACGCGAACGGCTTCGAGAAGGATTTAGATTTCTACGCCGCTCACGCATTCACCGTCGAACCGCTGCCCAAGCACGGCATGATTCCCTACCCGTATCCGCCCGGCAAAGAATATCCCGACGATGCGCAACACCTCGCCTATCAACTCGAATACAACACGCGCCAGCGTTCCGACCGTCTGCCGCCGAGCCTGGCCTACCACTATCCGCAACAAAAATAGCCGCCGCCGTCTTTTCTGTATCTTTGCATTTGTGGGGGGCGGGCTTCAGCCCGTCCCAGCTTTAATCCCACTGAACTTCTTGCCACGATCTTGTCTGCGAACTTTTCATAATCGCATCGCACAGCAGCATTTCGTCGTGGCCGGTTTCAAACGTTGGAAATTTTCGCGGCGCGCTGAAATCGCCCTGATCGATGTACTCGTAAAAATCGCGAAACAATTGCATGAACGTGTCCGCATACCCTTCCGTGTGTCCGCCGGGATACACGGCGTAAGGCCGCGCTTCGGGCGTCATCAGCGCCGGATCCTTGAGCATCGAGCCGTTTGCCGTATCCCGCCGTCCAATCCACATCACATTAGGATCTTCCGCGTTCCACCACAGCGAGCCTTCTGACCCATCGATGCCGAAGCCAAGCTTCGCTTTGTGGCCGGCGCTGACTTGCGAAACGGTCACAACGCCGCGCATGCCATCTTGAAAGTGCAGCAGCATGGTGGCGTAATCGTCGGTGGTCATCGGCATTTCGTCGTAACCGGAAGCGTCGGCTTTTTTAAACGTTTCGACACGCCCGCGCGGTTTGCGTCTCACCGCGATCACGGTGGCGAGATCGGCGCACACTTCCATAATTTTTTTCCCGGTCAGCCACATCAGCAGGTCCATCGAGTGCGTGCCGATGTCGGAGACTGCCCGCAGTTCCCCGCCGAGATTCTGTTCGAGGCGCCAGTTCCAGTCCGTCGGACGCAGCAGCCAGTCCTGCAAAAAACTTCCGTGTGCCGTGTGCGGCGTGCCGATTTCACCCTTCTGGATCATGGAGCGCGCCTGCTGGCAGAGTGGGTAGTAGCGCAGGTTGTACGCAACGCCGCCGACGCGCTGCGATTCCTTCGCAATCTTCACGAGCATTTCGGATTCGCGCGAATCCATGGCCAGCGGCTTTTCGCAGAGCACGTGTTTCCCGGCGCGGAGCAATTTGCTGGCCTGCTCGAAGTGCACGTAGTTCGGCGTGCAAATGTGAACCGCGGTCACGCTCGGGTCTGCCGCGAGTTCGTCCAGCGAGGCATAAGCTTTTTCGAGACCGAGGGCCTGACTGGATTCCGCGCCGCGCTCTTTGCTGCTGCCAAGAATTCCGCGTATCGGAATCCCCAGACGACGCAGAGCGTCTACGTGCGCTCTGCCGACAAATCCGACACCGATTACCGCCGCCGTTTGCTTCATCGCCATCGCTCCTGGTGTTGCGCCACGCTAGCGTGCCGCTCGCATTTTGCGC
>DASXMM010000256.1:0-5131 GCA_036495665.1 Candidatus Acidiferrum sp.
CAATGTCCGCTACGAAGACTGGATCGCCAGCAATCGTCGCAAAGTCGCCGAAGCCACCGGCGGTCGCATCGGCTACATGCACGTCCCGGACACCGCGATCCCGGGCATCCAGGAATTCGACAAGCAGTTCACCGGCCAGCTCGATAAAGACGGCATGATCGTCGACGAGCGCTTCAACGCCGGCGGCTTCGTTCCCGATTTTTACACCGAAAAACTCCAGCGCACCTTGCTCGCCGTCATCTCGGCGCGCGACGGCAAAGACGTTCCTTATCCACCCGTCGCCATCTACGGCCCAAAAGTCATGATCGTCAATGAACTCTCCGGCTCCGGCGGCGATCTTTTCCCGTGGCTCTTCCAACACGAAAAAATCGGCCCCGTCGTCGGTTTGCGCACCTGGGGCGGCCTGGTCGGCATCAACGGCGGCATTACGCTGCGCGACGGCGGATTCGTCACCGCACCCGCCGCCGGCTTTTACTCGTGGGACAAAGGCGGCTCCTGGGCTGTAGAAAATCACGGCGTCGATCCTGACTACGTCGTCCCCCAACGCCCCGACCTGGTCGTCGAAGGCCACGACCCCCAACTAGAAAAAGCCATCGACCTGGCCAAAGAAGCCCTGAAAGACTATAAAGGCTTGCCGCCTCGGCCGAAGTTCCCCGGCTCAAATTAGTCTCGTGTAGGTGCAGGGCTTTAGCCCCGCACCGCAACCATAAAAATCAAGAGGTTCTTGGCGTCACGAAAAAAGAACGGCCGGGAATCACGCGGCCATTCTTTTTTGTTGTGCGGAAAATTCAACCGCTAGCCGAGTGGCCCGACCCGCATCCCCGGCGGAGGAATAATCTCCTGGCAAAATCGGTCAAGCGCGGCGGTGCTTGCCTCGATGCTCATGATCTTCCCTCCCTTCCAGTGCTACGTCCCGAGCCACCCGCAGGGGTATTGGCTAGCGGAACCGGTAGCACAGACTTCAGTCTGTGCAATCTTGTGTCAATCTGAACTTCATATCCTGCAAATTGTTCAAACCCATCTACGGCCTCTTGGCCGGCTTCTTCTGCGCACTCACCGTCGGAACCGACGCCACTCCGTCCGAATCCCCCGTATCATCCGACGCCGCATTCCCGTTCCCATTCGTAACCCCCGAAAACGCCGAACGCATCACGTCATTAGCAAAAAAGTTCTTCCCATCCATCGGCACCATCATGATCTGCAGCTTGTCCGAGAGCCGCTCCGCAATAATCTTCTGAATCAGCATCGGATTCTGCTTCAACACGCTGGCCTCAAACTTCATCCGCTCCGCGTCAGCCGCCGCCGTAACCCGAATGCGGTTCGCCTCCGCGTCCGACAAATTCCTCTGCCGCTCGACTTCCGCCTTGCTGTCAATAATCTTCGCCTGCGCCGCCGCCTCCGCGTTTTGCAGCGTCGACTCCTTCCGCGCCTCCGCTTCCAGCTTCGTCTGCTCGATCTGCTTCTGCTTCAGCGGCAAGGTGTACTGCATCGCGTCCGCCTCCGCCTTCGCCTGCAGCACGCGCACCGCCGCCTGCCCTTCCGCCTGTTTCACGTCGCGCGCCTTCTGCGCCTCCGCCTCCAACTCCGCGATACGCACTTCCTTCAGCTTGATCTCCTGCTCCGTCCCCAACCGCTCGTTCTCCTGTTCCTTCAAAAGCAGCCCCTCAAGCCCCTTCGCGTATTCCGCTGGAAGCTGCAAATCGCGCAGCAAAACTTCGCGAACTAAAATCCCATCGCTCTCGAGCCGCGCAGTGATTGCCGCCGCAGCCTTCGCTCGCAGCTCCTCCCGCTTCGTTGCAAAAATTTCCTGCGTGATATAGTTCGGCGCCATCTGTCGGTACGTCGTCGACACCACCGGCCCCACTACCAGCTCGCCCACCGGCTGCGGCAAATTCGCGTGAATCGTATCCAACCGCCGCGGATCCAGCCGGTACCTCACCGACACCGCCAATCCAATGTTCAACCCTTCCCGCGCCTGCACCACCAGTACCTCGTTGTCCGACTTAGCCGTCGCGCTAGCCACCGTCGAGTACACCTGCTCCCGCGTGTCATACAGCCACACGCTATCGACGAGCGGCGTTACGAAGTGCACTCCCGGATACAGCGTGCCGCGCCGCGCGCCCCATATCTGGCTGACGCGTACCCCGGCGAACCCGTCCGGAATCACGATGATGCTCAGCGCCAGCAAAATGGGAATCACCGCCGAAATTGCGAGCCGCTGCGCCAATCCCCAGCGCACGGGTCCGAAAGGGCGCGGTACCGTCAGTCCCACCTCCGCCGGCGTTTCCGCTTCCGTCGTCTTACTGCGCGCCAAGAGCCGCCGTAGTTGCGCCGACACATAAATGTCGTACACCACCAAAGCGCCCGCGCTGCCAAACAATCCCACCCCAAGAATCATCAGCAAATACTTCAAAGCCAGCATCGTCGTACTCCCTTCCCTCTCACTCCCGGACGTTGCGGCGAAGCGGTGACCGCCAACTCCGCCGCTCACGTTGGCGGGGAATATTTTTTTCCCTGCTTGCCCTGAGGCACGAAGGGAGCTACGAAGGGCCCCTCCCGCTCCTCCGCCTGCCAAGTTCAACGCTGCGATGCATAAGCCCGCGTCAATTGCGCCGTCCCATTCACCAGTTGCGTAGGCGCAGTCACACGCCGCGCCGTAGCGGGCCGCATCAAAACAAACATCGCCTTCAACAACATCGAATTAAGCGCCACAGCGGCAGCCGCGGCAAAAAGCGTGGTAACCACAAGCGTTGCAAAGTGCAGCATGGCGATCATCGTGTCTCTCCCTGTCCTGCGACAATAGGAGTGGCACGCCGCACACCAACCTAAAAACGCTGCAAATAAAGGACCTATTTCGGCGGAGGGATTTTGGCTTCGTGGGTCAGCAAACACGCCGTGGCCAACCAGACGCGCACGCAAAGGATTGGGCTAGGAATTGGTCAGTTTCCGATTACGGCATTACCAGGCATCACAGGCGGTTTTGCCTAGTCGCTAGCAAGGATGAAATCTATGTGCAAATCTCGTTTGGGTGAGAAATCGTGCGCTGTTGCGACAATGTGCTTGGCGTCCCGCTTGACTGGCCCATCCCAGCAGAAGCTGACGTGCGGGTTCGACGTATTCACGGTGAGAACAAAATCTTTAATCGGGGCATTCCAATAGTTTGCTGTCACCAGGATGAAATCCAGCCAATAGACCTTTATTAAGCCATCCGACCGCGACATTTCAGCCGCCACTTTCTTCTCAAGTCCGGCACCGCCGCAGGAGTGACTCAGTTCCGCTCTCCAAAACGGCCTCGTGGCTTGCACTACGCTTTCGTCCCAACCGTTTCCCAGATACACATCCGAGTAGCCCATCTGCGCGGGGTATTCCACTTTGATGTGCGTGCTTTTGCCTGCGGGAAACGATTGGGTCCAGTAGTACTTCCGCCGCACCGTCCAATTCGCGCTGTTGTTGTCCGCGATGAGCAGGCCCAAGCTCTTGAGTTTTGCTAGTTTTGACTCTGACAGCGACTCACTCACCCTGCAAGACGCCGGGGCAACACCAAACTCGCGCAGCAGCTTTGTATACTCCTTACCCAGATTGCTCGGGGGTTTAGGCAAATCGTCCGGCAAAGGTTCGTCCGACCGGTACGCTCTTGCCTCCGTTGCATATTTGATTTTCTGTCCTTCAACCCACACATGGAATCCGGACTCAACAAAGTTCCCGTAAGGCGAGACCGCTGCCCAGCACAAGTCATCGGGCAACGGAAACGCAACAGGAATCGTGACTGCTTGGTCGGTGTTGTTCTGAAATTCGTATTCGGCGATTACTTTGAAGTCCACCTCAGGCAGGTCTGATTCGGGATCTGACACTTCGTCGAACCTCAGATTTTCCCTTACCATCGAGATACGCGGTTCTTTCTTGAATTGCAGTCCGCCTAAAGCGAACGAAGCCGCTCCGGGGTCCGCGGTTATGCTCGCGAGAGTCCCGAATAACAGCAAAATTGCGAACAGCACGACGGCGCTGCCCGCCCGTCCGAATGGTCTCAAAAAGCGCGTCGACGCGACTCACCTCAACGGCAAGAACTTCTCATTTCGTTTGAGCATCCGTTTCGTATCCATTGTGCTATGCCGTTGATTCGTCACCAATGGGAGCCTAGAATCGTGTGTTGCGAATAGTACGGCTGACCAAGGCGCCCACACACAAATCCCCGGGGAAGTCGACAACCCAAAACTGACCGACCAACCCATCGCCCGACTCCGTTTGGCCTCGCAACCGAAGAGAGCTATTCTAGTAGCGTCAACAAATCGCCCAGGAAGGGACACGGATGCGAATCCGCCGCGCGGAATCCCCGCGGCAAACAGATTCGCTCTGAGAGAAACCACTAGAAATGCCCTCACGCCCAGGAATGCGCATCGGCAAAATCCTCGGGATACCCATCTATCTTCACTCCACCTGGGTCATCATTTTTGCAGCCATCACCTATTCCTTCTCCGACCAGTTCCAGCACGCCTTCCCCAAATGGCCGCCCGTCCAGCACTGGGCCATCGGCGTCTTCACCAGCATCCTTTTTTTCGCCTCGCTTCTCTTTCACGAACTCGCCCATAGCGTCGTAGCGCAGCACTACAAAATTCGCGTCCTCTCCATCACCCTTTTTCTCTTCGGCGGCGTCGCCAGCATCGAGCGCGACCCGTCCAAAGCCCTCCAGGAATTCAACATCGCAGTCGCAGGACCACTCTCTAGCGGTCTTCTAGCCCTGCTCTTCTATGGTTTGACCGTACTCCTTCCGTCGAACGAAACGGCCCAGGCACTCGGCTCCTCGCTCGCCGTAACCAACGGAATGCTAGCCCTTTTCAATCTTCTTCCAGGCTTTCCCCTCGACGGCGGCAGAATCTTCCGTGCCATCATCTGGGGCTTCAACAAAAACTTCTCCCGTGCCACGCGCATCGCCGGAACCACCGGCCGCTTGATCGCCTACGCGCTGATTCTTTTTGGAGGCTACATAGTCTTCAAGGGCGCTCTGGTATGGGGTCTCTGGAGCGTCTTCATCGGCTTCTTCCTGCTGAACGCCGCGCAAGAAACGATCACGCAAGCCGCCATCCGCGAAACGCTCTCCCGCCTTCGCGCCGCCGACGTCATGAGCCACGAAGTC
>DASXMM010000257.1:0-2827 GCA_036495665.1 Candidatus Acidiferrum sp.
CGGGCACGTTACCTGCAGGTTTTCGCCGCTGCGATTTCCCATGAGCACATTGTACGACTTTTCCGCGAAGGACGTAAGGGAGTGGGTGCGGCGCAGAGGTTCACCGGCTGATGAGCACTCTGGAAATAAAAAAAGAGGGGCGCGGTGTCGCGCCCCTCGAATGACCTTAATTTGAGTTTATGCCTTGGCGGGGTTTTCGCCGCGCGTGAATCCCGGCGCGGGCCGGAGTTCTGGCCGGACCACTTTAGGATCCGTGCTCGGTGCTGCAGGCGCTGGTGGGGGAGGCGTTCGCGGCTTTTCCGGCAGCGGTTTGCCTTCCATCAGCATCTTCACTTCAAGAGCGTCGATCACTTCGCGCTCAAGGAGCGCTTGCGCAATTCTCTCGAGCGTCTCGCGGTTGTTCGAGAGAATTCGCTTCGCATTCTCGTAGCCGCCGTTGACGATGCGCTTCACTTCTTTATCGATCTGGATCGCGGTGTCTTCGGAGTAGTCGCGATGCTGGGTAATTTCACGGCCAAGGAAGATTGCTTCATCCTTTTTGCCGTACGCCAGTGGGCCGAGCTCGCTCATTCCCCATTCGCAAACCATGTTGCGCGCGAGATCGGTAGCACGCTCGATATCGTTGCCGGCGCCGGTGGTGATGTGTCCGAGGAAAATCTCTTCCGCAGAGCGTCCGCCCATCAACACGGCGAGCATCGCTTCGAGATATTCGCGCGTGTAGGTGTGCTTGTCGTCTTCGGGCAACTGCATCGTCAAGCCCAGCGCCATTCCGCGGGGAATGATGGTCACTTTGTGAACAGGATCGGCGCCCGGCGTCATCGCCGCCACCAACGCATGTCCCGCTTCGTGATACGCCGTGTTCTTCTTCTCTTCGTCCGAAAGAATCATCGACTTGCGTTCGACGCCCATCAACACTTTGTCTTTGGACATCTCGAAGTCGACCTGCATGACGAACTTGCGGTTTTGCCGCGCGGCCCACAGTGCCGCTTCGTTCACCAGGTTCGCGAGATCGGCGCCGGAAAAGCCCGGTGTTCCGCGCGCGATGATCGACAACTCCACGTCATCGGCCAGAGGCACTTTGCGGGTGTGCACACGAAGAATTTCTTCACGGCCTTTCACGTCAGGCCGCGCAACGACCACGCGGCGATCGAATCGTCCAGGGCGCAGCAACGCCGGGTCGAGCACATCCGGCCGGTTCGTCGCTGCGATCAAAATCACGCCTTCGTTGGATTCGAACCCATCCATCTCGACCAGTAACGCGTTTAGCGTTTGTTCGCGCTCGTCGTGTCCGCCGCCCAAGCCTGCGCCGCGGTGGCGTCCGACAGCGTCAATCTCATCGATGAAGATGATGCAAGGCGCGTTCTTCTTGCCCTGCTCAAACAAATCGCGCACGCGGCTTGCGCCAACGCCCACGAACATCTCCACGAAGTCGGAACCCGAAATGGAGAAGAACGGAACATTTGCTTCGCCGGCGATCGCCCGCGCAAGCAAAGTCTTGCCCGTTCCAGGAGGTCCGACCAGCAACACGCCCTTGGGAATGCGTCCGCCAAGCTTCTGGAATTTCTGAGGGTCTTTCAAAAATTCAATAATTTCCTGCAACTCTTCTTTCGCTTCGTCTGTTCCCGCAACGTCCTTGAACGTCGCCTTCTTCTGCTGCGCGGAAAGCAACCGCGCGCGCGACTTGCCAAAGCTCAGCGCCTTGTTTCCGCCCGCTTGCATCTGCCGCATCAGGAACAAACAAAAGCCCACAAGCAAAATCAATGGCGCGGCGTTCAACAGGATCAAAATCCAGTCCCCGCTGCGCACTTCCTTCATGCCCTTGATCACCGCTCCCTTGTCTTTCAGTTCCTTGACCAGATCAGGAGCCGCTTCCTTGAAAACCGTCACCACAAATTTCGTGTTCGCGGGACGAAGATATTCGCCCTGAATCTCATAGCTGTTTGGCGAGAGGTACAGCGTCACTTCCTTGACGTCGCCCGCGTCTACCTTGGCCATAAACTCGCTGTAACTGGGCTGCTGCTCCCGTGCCTGGCTCCCATTCGCGGACACCAGTTTCCACAGCATCACGCCGAGAAACACGATGGAGATCCAGAAAAGAATTGTTTTTGCCGTAGAACTGGAATTCACGTTGTCCTCACCTTTGTCCTCAGCCTCGCGGAATCTCATCCCACGAGGAAGCGACGCGCGAAACTTTCGACCTTACTTCGTACGTCCTTGCCGTCGCTTCACCTGCGCTGCTCCATTGGAAAGAGCCCGAAGATTCCGCCCCGTTCCGTTGTCCGCAGCCAAGCCATAACCGACCCATACATCATTAGATGCTGTCCGGAACCCAAAGTAATCGGGCTCCAGGCCCACGCGCCGCCGCGCGGGTTTGTCCAGCAGTACTGCCAATCGCAGCGACCTGGGCTGGGTTTCACCGAGTCGCCGCAGAAGAAATTCTTGTGTTACGCCGCTCTCCAGCACTGCATCGAGCAGCAGCACGTCGCGCCCCTTCAATTCCGGCCGCGAACCAAAATAAACTTCGCGCCTCTCGTTGCCGCCGCCGTCCTGAACATCGCGTACATCCTCGCGCACGAAATGGCAAACGACCGCGGTGTTAATCTCGCGAATCAAATCGGCGGCAAAAACAAATCCGCGGTCCAGCGTTACAACTACATCGACTCGCCGCCCCTGGTACGCCCGCGTGATTTCTCGTCCCAGCTCCGCGACCCTCGCGCCAATTCGCGCGGCAGAATAAGCCGCACGACCGGCCGTGCTCGACTTTGACTTGACCGCTGGGCGGTCACGCATCAAGACCTTTCCTCGGCGATCAAAATCCCAATCCTGG
>DASXMM010000258.1:0-7742 GCA_036495665.1 Candidatus Acidiferrum sp.
TGATAGGTGGGCTCGAGGCGCAGAGCGCGGTACGCAAGGTGTTCGAAGGCTTTTAAAACTTCACCGTTGCGCTCCAGCAAAATCTCTTTATCGCGGCCGTCGAGGTCCGCGACAACTTCCGCATCGCCGGAAGCATTGGCCGCGGACGCTTCGACTGCGTGGACCTTTACCTTCAGCTCCAGTCCAGACACGCGCACAATCTCTTCCAGAAAATTCCGTAATGCGTCGGCCGCCGCTTGCCGATCGAGCTGGCCATCCCGGATGAGGTCCTGTGCCATGCGTCTCCGTCGAAACGTGGTCGTTCTTGCCCGCGTACCCGGGGTGATTCTCGCGAAGCGCTTATTTCTTGCCCCGTGAGATTTGCTTCGCCGCGGCAGGCGCGGGATGCGTGCGGTTCAAATACCACTGCTGCACAATGCCCACCAAGCTGCTGGTGAGAATATACAACGCGAGGCCGCTCGAAAATGGAAAAACAATGAAGCTGCCCGCGAACATGATAGGCATGATCTTCATCATCTGTGCCTGCTGCGGATCGGCCGACGTCATCGGCGTCATTTTTGAAACCAGGTACATCGAGACGCCAACCACCACCGGCAAAATGTAGTAAGGATCCTTCGCGGCCAAGTCGTGGATCCACAGCCACTGTGCGTGGCGCAACTCGATGGCGCCGCGCAGCGCGCTGTTCAACCCGAACCAGATTGGCATTTGCAAAAACATCTGGAAGCAGCCGCCCACCGGGTTGATGCCCTCGCGGCTGTAAATCGCCATCACTTCCTTGTTCATTTCCTGCTTTTTCGGGTCGTTCAGCTTGTATTTTTTGTAACGTTCCTGGATGGCTTTGATTTCCGGACCGACACGCTGCATCTTCAGCGTCGTTTTGTAGCTGGAAATGCGTAGCGGGAAGAGCAGCATGTTGATGACGAGCGTCAAAACGATGATGGCCCAGCCGTAGTTCGGTATGTACTTGTGCAGCCATTTAAGCCCGTGGAACAGCGGCTCCGCGATGAACTCGAGAAATCCAAAGTTTACGAGCGATTGCAGCGGCGGCTTCATCGCTTTCAAATCGTCGTAATCTTTTGGACCGACGTACACGCGCAACGCCAGCGGCTGGGACGAAGTGGACGCGGCTACTTCCGACACTGGCTCCTGCTCGTCTTTTCCGTCCTTCTGTATGGTGCGCGTCACTTTCCAATAGCGCGTTTCAATCGACCCAGAGGCGACGCCGTTTGCTGGCAGAAACGCCGCCGCAAAATAGCGGTCTTCGATTCCTGCGAAATCCTTGCCGCCCGCCCAGATGCCCGGTCCCCATTTTTCGGGGCCCTCAAGTTTCTTGTAGGGCAGGTCCGTCAGTTTGCCGCCTTCGTTGTAGAAAGTGCTCACCGTCTCGACAGGAATAGGGTTTTGCACCGTCAAATCGCCGAAGCCGCCGAGCCATGCCAGGCCGGCCTTCAGCGGAGCGCCGTTGAATTTCGCGGCCGTCTCGACGTGCACGACATAAGAATCATCGAAGCGAAAAGTCTTGGTCACTTCGAGATGGCCATCGCTCCAGGTGAGCTGCAATTCCGTCGGAGCTTTGAGTGGCCCATCAGGAACGTTCGTCACGTAGCTCTGGACGTCTATGGCGGGATTGCCTGGATGCGGAACTGTTGCGAGATACAGCGCGGAATTAGCCTGCGTCTGAAGCTGTGGATCGTCGAGCACCACCGCGAAGGGCCAGCCGCCGACTTGTTCCGCGGCTTGTTGATGCACAACGTCCAAGACGCGCTGCGGCTTCGAATCATCCATGTACTTTTTCAGTTGCCAGCTCTTAACGACGCCGCCGCGATTCGAAATCTCTACGTAGTAAAGCGAGTTTTCGACGATGATCGTGCGTTCTTGTTCGGCGGCCTTTGGCGGCATTGCCGCGGCATTGGAAGGTGCAATGCCGGTGGCGACCCCTGCAGCGTTCGTGTGCGTGTTTGCGGCGGCCGGCGAAGTCGGAGAAGATGAAAAAGTCGTCGCGTTCGCGGAATTCGTCGCCGGCGTCGTGATCGTCGGCTTGTTTGCCTGAGGCGGAGGCTTCGGTGCGAAAAACTTGGCCCACAACAAAATGACCGCCATCGACAGGATCGAGGCGATCAGAATGCGCATCTCGGAAGAAAGCTCTTTTTTCTTTTGCGGCGCGTCGCTCACGAATGTGCCTCTTTGGGATTTACACCGGAGCGGCCGTCATCGCGCCCAGCTCCGCCGGTGTGCAATTCTGCCGCGTCGGTTTTCTCCGGCACAGGGTCATAACCAAACTTGCGCGACAAAGGCTGGCACCGCAGCAACCGCTTCAATCCCATCCACGACCCCCGCATCACACCGAACCGCTCGATCGCTTCATACATGTACATCGAGCACGTCGGTTGGAACCTGCAATTCCCGGCGAACAAAATCGACAAGTACACCTTATAAATACGCAGTGCAGTCAATGCGGCTTTCACTGGAAGCGACGGATTCTCGATCGCAGTTGGTGGGACAGACTTCAGTCTGTCGCTTTCTGCCGCTTCGTTTCTGGCGCTGAATTCCATTGTTTTCGTCACACGCTTTTCATCAACCGGACCAAGTCCGCACTCAACGCCGCAAATTCCGCCCGCGCCACACTGCTCTTCGGATGAATCACGATGTCCCAACCCATGGGAGTCTCCGCGCGATGACAGCGCACAATCTCGCGTATCCGACGCCGGATGCGGTTGCGGACCACCGCCCCGCCCAGCGCTTTCTTAATGCTGAACCCGAAGCGGCTCACCGGCAATTGGTTGGCGCGAAAAAAAACTGTGAAGTGGGAACTCGACCGGCGCTTCCCGGCTCGGTAGACGGCGTCGAACTCGCCGCGCCGCACCAGCCGCGCCTCGCGCGGAAAATCCAGGCGCCCCGCATCACTCGGGCGTGAGGCGATGGCGTCCCTTCTTGCGGCGAGCTGCGAGTACTCTGCGGCCGCCTACGGTCTTCATGCGCGCGCGGAATCCGTGCGTTTTGGCGCGGCGTCGTTTCCGCGGTTGATATGTGCGCTTTGGCAAAGCAATTCTCCTTTAGTTGCACGGCCTCGTAAAATGATCTGGACGCGGCCGGTTCTTCCTGTAAACACAAAGCGACGGTCAAGCCGCATGAGCGACAGGTATCGAATTTATTAGTGTAGTCGACCGCTCAGCACAGGGTCAAGAAATGCAAAGGCGTGGCGCGCGTCTCGGAGAGCTGGCGCTGTGTTTCTACATCTTTTGAACCTTAGTCGCCAGCCACTCTCGCATCGTTGTCAGATATTCGGGATCGATTTCGCCGTATGCTTCCGTTGTCTCCAGGCGCATTCCGTGGTCATCGTTTGGAAATTCTCGAATGGTAAAAAATTGGCGGGCGCCTTCTGCCTGGACTCGCCGAATGACGGCGACGCTCTCCTTCACCGGTATGAGCTGATCTTTGTCTCCAAACAAAAACAGCGCCGGCACGTGTAACGCTTGCAGCGCCGGAACGGGATCGTAAATCGCCTCCTGCTTGAACCACTGCGCGCTGTGAGCTGGCTGCTTGCTCAGCTCCGCGGGCGTGGGCAGTGTGCTGAACGAATCGTCCTGCTGCTCTTTTGCTTTGCTGAACCACGCTTTGGCGCGTGCTTGTTCGAACTCGGCTTTGGCCTTCTCGTATCCGTTCCCGGTCGACATGTAGTTCCAGATGTCGCGACGGACCGTGCTGGCTTCTCGAACATTGCTTTCCGAGACGCCCTGCGACCGCAGTTCATTCGCGTAATAGACGATCATTTGTTCACCGGGAGAAACGCCCGGGCCGGAGACCGCGATCACGAACGCGACATCCGCGGAGCGCGACGCCGCCAGTGGTCCCAGCCAACCGCCCTGGCTCAGTCCCCACACGCCGATGCGCTTCGAATCTATTTCTTTGCGCGATTTCAGATAGGCAATCGCCGCAAGCCCATCGTCGCAGAGTTCCATGAATGGGACCGCACGAAAGTCGCCGGTGGATTCACCAACACCTCGCTTGTCATAAGCCAGCGCTGCTAACCCTTGCGATGCGAACCAGCGCGCCATGAACAGGTCCCGTTCCTGCGGACCCGAACCGTGAAAAAGGACAATCGCCGGATGACGCCCAGCACCCGCAGGAAGCACGAGTGTCCCCGCAAGAGTTATCTTCCCGTTCGCAAAATGCACGGCTTCTTCGCTGGCGTTCTGCGTCTCGGAAGTGGTCGCCGTGGGCGTTGAACCGTGCTGCGTACAGGCTCCAAGCGGAAGAACAATGAGGAGAACAAACGCAACGCGCCACCGCTGGCGTTGCGAGCCAAGCAAGCGTAAGAGACTTCGAGGTCCGGATCGTTCTTGCAGAATAACCAGCTCCGTGCCCAGTGGAACTCGCGCCGCCCCAACTGGTCACCCTGTATAACGGGACAGCGCGTCCGGCGTTTCAGCGCCGTTCGCTCGTTTTGGGACGCTGGAATGCCGCATAATCAGCAGCGCGTAGAGTCCACTTGTGAAAACGCAACCGTCCGCTAAATTCGAGAAGTTTTCTCCGCACTGGACCGAATACGAGTTAGTCGATACCGGCGCGGGCCGCAAGCTCGAACGCTTCGGCAGCGTCACTCTCATTCGCCCGGAACCGCAAGCAATTTGGCAGCCGAGGCTGCCGCAAAAAAGTTGGGACGCAGCTAACGGCGAATTCGTTCAGCCGCAACGATCAAAAAGAGGCGAATGGAAATTTTCACGGCCTGTTCCGCCACGCTGGGAAATGCGCCGCAAAAATCTGGCGTTCTGGGTACAGCCCACACCGTCCGGACACTTGGGCGTTTTTCCCGATCAAGCATCCCATTGGGATTGGCTCACGTCGCTCATCGAACCTGCTCGCACCCCACCTAACGTTCTCTCGCTGTTCGGCCATACCGGCCTGGCAACGCTGAGTGTCGCCGCCGCAGGAGCACACGTCACGCACGTAGACGCATCGCGCCAAGCGGTGAAGTGGGCCCGCGAGAACCAATCGCTGTCGCAACTTGCGGACCGCCCGATTCGTTGGATTGTTGACGACGCGCTGTCATTCGTCGCACGCGAAGCCCGCCGCGGTCGCACCTACGACGGCCTCATTCTCGACCCGCCGCGTTTTGGCCGTGGTCCGAAGGGCGAACTCTGGAAGGTAGAAGAATCCTTGCCCATTCTGCTGCGCGAATGCCGCAAACTCCTGAGTCCCGCTCCGCTTTTCGTTTTGCTGAATACGTACACAACTGTTCTGACGCGCGGCAAAACCGCAAAAGAAGCTGTGCAACTCAAATCATTCTTGAAGGAAATGCTCGCAGATTATTCGCTGTCGTTCACGTTCGGCGAGTTGCTCTTCTCAGACTCCGGCGGCCACCAAATTTCCAATTCCGTCTTCGCCCGCGCCGTCATGAGTCCGTAGTCGCAGAAACAAATTTGCCGCGCCTGTCTACTTTTCTGAATGGCGCGGCCGCGGGCTCTCCACGGAAACTTGTGCTTCAATGTTAAGCTTTTTCAGGGTTTGTTCGAGAATATCCGGAATGGTTGAAGCCGGCGGTTGGTAGCTCAGGTTCAGTGTAGAGAGCTTATCCGCGAAGATAAAAAGATTTTTTCCTGGGATTTTCTTCCAGTAGTCGTCGGGATTAGTAGGCTTGCCGGAATCCTTGTCCTTCAGGTAGGTGCGCCGGTCAAATCGTAGAGCTCCGCTGATAAGCACTCCTCGAAGGTTCCCGTCCCTATCCACTTCGTGCCCTACGACCTCTCCCCGGTACAAATGATCGTCCGACATGAGTAAATCGGCCAACACCTTTCTTTCTGGCTCTGGAGGCCACAGGAATGGCGTAAGGAGGACATACCACGATGAAATATTCGGAAGTAGAAATTTGCTCGCGACGAATCCGTACGGCCTGAATTTTTGGAAGCGCCCAAAATTCTTTCCTAGCCAGCCAAAAAGCAGCGACTCCAACGCGGTGAAGGAGTATAGCCACACAAGGATCCTCGCCTGACGGTACGCGATTCGTAAGGACGCGCCCCAGAACTCCGCTTGATGCTGCGAAAAGAATGGTTCGCTGTAAAGTGAGGAGAATGCGGATTGATAGTCCCTGGCCCTTTGCACGCTCGAGTCCGGAAAAAAGAACGGATGATTTCCGAACCACCCCACACTTGTGACCGCAAGAAACGTCAGAGCAAACGGCACGATCGCCGCAAACGCGCTAAAGGAAAGCTCTTCGCTTCTCGTCCGGTTGAACTTGTCCAGTGGAATAAACAGAGAGAAGACACTTTTGAAAAGAATGCCGGGAATCAACAGGAAGAGAACCACGCCAGCGGATGCGATGAGGGCTATCATCCTCGTCGGGCCGCGATAGCGCTACTTGGCCGTGGTCTTGTGGCCGTTTCTTGATGTGATGTGATATTCGTTCCCGTTCTGATCCGTCAAAACGTATTCCCCAGTGGTCGCTAGAGCCAGTCTGATCGCAGGGGCATTCTTCAGGATTCGGCTCGCCAGCGCGCCGTCAGGCGCCGCCTCGGCAAAAGACTCCGCCAATTTCCGGAGGTTCTCGGTCATAGCTCTTCTCCTCACTCCCACTACTCCTATTAGGATCGGACAGTTTCGACGGCGGGTCAAGTCTTACTAAACATAGAAGACACTCGGGTCGAACATCGAGACTTGCAAGTGCATACGCGATTCCCTCAAGTCCGCCATCTGGAAGGCGTGCTCTCTAGGCCACAGCTTTCATCTTCTTATACTCATCAAACGCCGCTAAATACCGGTCCACATCCTTCTGCAACAAATAATACGGCGTCGAAAGCCGTATCTTTGAAGGCGCGCCGCCGCGAATCCGTATTTTCTTTTCCTTCCACATCCAGTTTTCCAGTTCCGGCATCGTTACCGGCGCAACGTTCACCGTGGCAATCGCGCACCGCATGGCCGGTTCCGGCGACGTCCACGACTCCGCGCCCCGCTTCATCATTTCCTTCAAAATATAATCAGCTATCATGCGGTGCCGCCGCTCGATCCTCTCCATACCAATCGAATTTGCCATCTCCACCGCTGCGCGCAACCCATAAATAATCGGCACATTCGAACTGCCAATCTGTTGAAAGCGCAGCGCGCGAAGTTTGGGATCGTCCCAGCCCCCGGTCACAATCGTATTCCACACCCGATCAATCACTTCATCGCGTACGTACAAAAATCCCGACCCCTTCGGCGCTTGCAGCCACTTGTGTGGGCTTGACGAATACATGTCGCAGCCAATTTCCTTTACGTTCAGCTTCATCATGCCAATCACGTGCGCCCCGTCCACCGCGCTCAAAATCCCTTTCGAACGCGCCAGCGCGCAAATCTCTTTCGCAGGCAACACCGTTCCTGTCACCGTAGTAATGTGGCTGAAGAAAATCAGTTTCGTGCGTGGTGTAATCACATCATCAAAAAGATTCAGGACCGACGCCGCATTAAGTACCGGTTTCGGCAGCGTCACTTTTTTCACCACAATGCCGTGACGCTTCGCCCGCAAATTAAATCCCTGCTCGCCGCCGGGATGCTCCTGATCCGTCATCAACACTTCGTCGCCCGCTTTGAAATCCAGCCCATTGCAAACGTAGCAATTCGCTTCCGTCGAGTTGCGCACCAGCGCAAGCTCGTCGCGCGTCGCGCCCACAAAGGCTGCCAGCGGATCGCGCACCTGGTTCCAATCCCCGTAACCCCAGATCGGATAATCCTCAGGATTGTCCTGCGCCATTCGCTCCGTGTCGTTGTAA
>DASXMM010000259.1:0-6176 GCA_036495665.1 Candidatus Acidiferrum sp.
ATTTGAAGGCGATCGGGGAAGCTTTGGACAAGGCCGACCCGGCCCAAGTGCTGAAGGGTGGAGCGTTTTCGGTGCAGCTGGCGGATCAGGTGTTCGAGTTGGCGCCTGAAGAGATTGTGGTGTTTTTCGAGGGGCCGGAGAGTTTGAAGTGCAGTTTGGAGCAGGGGACTTTTTTGGCGCTGGATACGGCGCTTACGCCGGAGCTTTTGCAGGAGGGTTTGGCGCGGGACTTTAACCGCATGCTACAGGATCAACGGAAGGCGCTCAACCTGGACATTTCTGATCGAATCGTCGTGCAGTATTCGGCTTCGCCTCGGATTGCGGAGGCGATTCACGCGCACGAGGCGTTTCTGCGGAATGAGTTGCTCGCTGAACGGTTGGAGCTGAACGCGACGCCGAACGGCGGAGTCAAGCTGGCGCTGAGCGGTGAAGATATTTTTGTGACCATTACGCGCGCGTAGGCGCTCGCTTCGGTGCGTGTTTCGAGCACGTTTCGAGTGTGTAGAGAAGACACTCCAGCCTTTCGAAGAGCTTCCGGACTGCTACAATGCGGCTAGAGGACAACTGAGAAGCTATGTTCGCGGTGCGGCTGATTGGTGTGATTGCGCTCGTCGCGCTCAACGGCTTTTTTGCGGCCGCGGAGTTTTCTCTTGTGGCGGTGAGGCTTTCGCGGGTGCGGCAACTTGTGGCGAAGGGCGACTTGCGAGCGCGCGTGGTTGAGACTTTGCTGGGAGATTTACACCGGGTCGTTTCCGGCGTGCAAGTCGGGATCACACTTTGTAGCCTGGCGATCGGCGCACTCGGCGAAGCAACCCTCGCGGCGGCATTCCAGCAAATTTGGCATGGAACGTTGGGTACGCGGAGTGCGTTTTTCGCTCACGCCGTCGCGCTAGCCTGTGCTTTTGCGCTTTTGAGCGCGATGCATGTCGTGCTCGGTGAGTTGGTGCCCAAGACCGTTAGCCTGGCCAAAGCAGAGCGCGTGGCGCTTCTCGTGGCGCTGCCGTTCCAGTGGTTTCTGCACACCTTTCGCTGGGCCATCAACTTATTGGACGGAATGTCGGGAGTCATCGTGAAAGCGATGGGCGTGTCGGCGCCGCAGAGCCACGGAACTGCGCATTCGACTGAGGAGCTGCAGATTCAGATTCAGCAGGCGCGGGAGCGTGGGTTGATCGCGCCGGGCGAAGAAAAATTCATCGTGAGCGCTATCGAGCTTGGCCAGGTGCAGGTTCGCGAGATTATGGTGCCGCGGCCGGATATGCATACACTTCCCATCGAAGCGAACATGGACGATGTGATGAGGGCGTTTGCGACTTCGCAGCGGTCGCGCATACCGGTGTATCGCGGGTCAGGCGATCACATCCTTGGTTTCGTACATATCAAAGATATGTTGTGGATTCTGCTCGATCGTGAGAGACGTTTGGAAGAAAATTTGCCGCCACCGGCGTTTGATCTGCGGCGCGTATTGCGGGAAGTCTTGATCGTGCCGGAAACGAAACCGGCAAACGAGTTGTTGCAGGAACTTCGCTCGCATCATGTGGGTATGGCGCTGGTGGTCGATGAGTTTGGGAGCATCCTCGGGCTTGTGACGCTTGAAGACATTATCGAGCAGGTTGTTGGGGAAATTCACGACGAGTTTGATGTTGTTGAACGGCCTCTGACGCTGGCGGACGGGGCGGTGATCTTTGATGCGGCGCTGAATGTGCGCGATTTGGACGCGCAGTACAACATTACTTTGCCGGAGGATCCGGCGTACGCGACGGTGGGCGGTTTTGTGCTGGATCAGCTTGGCTTTATTCCCCGCGGCGGAGAGAGCTTCGAACACGGACAGTTTCGATTCACCGTGGTGGAGATGGATGGACGGCGCGTGGCGCGCGTGAAGATTCAGCGGGTACGTCCTGCGCCGGAAGGAGAGCGAGCCGCGGAGCCCGCAGGGAGCGTTGAAAAAATGGCTAAAGAAACGAAAGCCGCTGCCTCGGATTCCTAGAGCAACGAATCATGGCGCGCTATTTTTCCGGAACAACCTGATCCTACGACGCCGGCTCGGGCATTTTTGGGCGCTGATGGTCTTCGCCGTCGTTGCCATTCCTTCCGGGATGCTGCCAGCTTAGGAGGGTTTGCTATCGGACCGATTGCTGACGCTCGGTAGAGTGTCAGGATGGACAAGATTCGGCGGCATGAGCATTGAGGTTCGTGAGAGTCCCGTAGAAAATGAACGCGTGGATCCGCACAAACACCGGGTAGCCGATTACCTGCGACCCAAAACGCTAGCAATGTTGTTGCTCGGGTTTTCTTCAGGACTCCCCTTCTATTTGGTCGGCAACACGTTTGGCTACTGGCTGCGTGATGAACACACCTCGCTGACGTGGATCGGGTTTTCTTCCTGGGTAGGTCTTGCCTATTCACTGAAATTTCTCTGGGCGCCATTGTTGGATCGTGTCGACTTGCCGTTGTTTAAGCGGCTTGGACATCGGCGCGGATGGATGATGTTCGCTCAGATCGCAGTCGGTCTGGCGCTGTGCGCCATGGGTGGAACTGGCACCAAAGCGGGGCTTGGCCGGCTTGTCGCTTTTGCGCTTGTCGTTGCGCTTGCCTCAGCGACACAGGACATTGTGGTGGATGCCTGGCGAATTGAGTCGGCAGACGACGGAGACGAACAAGGCCTGCTCGCGTCTGCCTATCAGTTCAGCTACCGACTGGCTCTCCTGGCTACGGATTCCCTCATCCTCATTGTGGCGGCGGCCGTGGGCTGGCGAATGTCCTACGGTATCTACGGCGCTTGTATGGGCATCGGCATGATTGCCGTTTGGTTTGCGAAAGAACCCGAGCGCGCGAATGCGTTGATGAGTGAAAGAGAACGCGCAGGGCAACTCTGGACACCTCGCGGCTTTTTCGACGCCATTGTTGGACCGTTCATCGCTTTCTTCCGCGCGCATGGCTGGCTTGCACTTGTAATGTTGGCGGCCATCAGCCTCTACCGGTTGCCGGACTTCATGATGGGGCCGATGGCGAACCCTTACTACCACGACCTTGGCCTTACGAAGCAAACAGTCGGAGCGGTGCGCGGCTCCATCGGGCTCGTCGCTACGTTTGCGGGCATCGCAGCGGGCGGATACTGCGCGCTGAAGCTTGGCTACATGCGCGCCCTTATTATCGGGGGTATTTTACAGGCAGCTGCGACTGCCGCATTTGCGACTCTCGCATTCGCGGGTTTTAACATTCGTCTCTTCGCGTTCGTCATGGCAGGTGACAATTTCAGCCTAAGCTTCGCCGGCGTTGCGCTAGTCGCGTACATGTCGAGTCTCACCAATCTGGGATACACCGCGACGCAGTATGCGCTTTTGAGTTCAACCTATGCCTGGCTGGGAAAGATCTTGAAGGGCTTCTCCGGCGCCGCAGTCGAAAGGCTGAGCGCTACGCACGGCCTCATTCACGGTTATGGCATTTTCTTTATCGCTTGCGGACTGACCGGATTGCCTGCCGTCCTTCTGTTCGCGGCATTGGGTTACTGGCAAAGACGAAAGCAACCGACCCCAGCCGCTGCCTAGGGACTCTTCATTGGGGCAAGGCTGCGGTGCAGCCGGTGCCCGCGGCCACGTTTTCGATGCGCCCCACTACTTCTGGGTCAGAACTACCGGCGCTCCGCGGCCGACAGCCAGGGTGCGTGCAGCATTTCCCTTATTGATGGCGATTTCCAAATAACCGCTCGAGCCAAAATATGCGATAGGTTCGCCGGCTTTGCCTCTGGCAAAAGTATCGACGAGGTGGCTCACTGCGTGAGTCCCAACTTGCATTTTCAAGCCGCCGCCGTTTTTTGTCTCACTGGACAGATCTTCGGCGCGGAAATTCGTGACCAGATTCCCGAAGGGATCGACTTTTAATACCAAGCCTTTGACGCCGGCAGCTCCCGCTTTTGGGCGGGGAAGGGCCATCTTTTTGTAATCGTGGATCTCGTCTCCCATAGCCGGGGTTTGCCAACCCTTCGAGAGCCAAGCGGCGACCGGGGCAAAGATATCGCGTCCATGAAACGTCTTGCTGAGCGGCTGGAGATAATAGTGTTCGGCATTGGCGTGGCGCACGACGGCGTTGGGTTCGCGCTCGTAGACCAGCGAGAGGACGCCGTTATCGGGCGCGACGAAGTAATGATTTTGCCCGCTGACGAGCAGAGGGCGGCGCTCTGTGCCTACGCCTGGGTCAACGATCACAACGTGAATTGTTTTGGCGGGGAAGTAAGAGTAGGCGGCGCCAATGGCAAGCGCGCCGTCGAGCAAATCGAAGGGTGTCACATGATGCGTGATGTCGACGATGGTGACTTCGGGATTGATCCGGAGAATGACTCCTTTGAGCGTCCCGACGAGATGGTCGTCGGTGCCGTAGTCAGTCGTCAGCGTGATGATGGCGTTGGACACTAGGTTCTCCCGCCCAAGATGTTTGTTAGGCGCGTGTGGCGAAGTGGGACGGCGCTCCGCACTCATTGACGCTAACGGAGGTGCGGCCCGGCGTCAAGAAATCGCGGGAGAAGTGCTGTGCAATCGCCAACGGGCATCGATTGGGCTTGAGTGGCAGGGTTAGGAGTGGAGTTCGACACCGCGCGCGCGAATCATCCTGACAACATGATGGCGATCGTTTGCGTCGACTTGCTTCATGATGCGACTTATGTGGTTTTTCACCGTGAACTCCGACAGATTAAGGTTGGCGGCGATCTCTTTGTTGGTCATGCCTTTGGCGACCAGGTCCACAAGTTCGAGCTGACGATAAGTGAGGGAAGGCTTGAGTTGAGCATCCATCTCGATTCCGCCCGGCACGGAACGAAATTGCCGGGCAACATATTGGATCAGCGCCATACACAGACTTGGAGGGCAGGCGGCTTCGTCGCGGGAGACGGCTCGCACAGCGGCGAGAATTTCTGCGGCCGAAGCGTCCTTCAATAGATAGCCGCAGACGCCGAGGCAAACTGACTTCAAGAAGATCGAAGGATTGTCGTCCATCCCGAAAAGTAGAACCTTGATCGAAGGCGCCCGGCTCAGCAGTTCCTGAAGCATATCGGTGTCCTGAGGCGACGTCAGACGATCCATGAGGACGACGTTGCAGCCAGACGTGGCAATCCAATCCAAATCGAAATCTCGAAAGCCACTGGCTCCGACCACGCAGAGATCCGCACGCTTTTGCAGCGTACGGCTAAGTGATTCGCGGACGAGCCGACTCTCGGTTAAGACATAGAGATGAGCGGCAGGCTTGTATGGTGTAGCGCTAACGTGGTCCATAAATAGTCCGTTCGGGGATTCGGTCTATATTGAACTGAGATGCGTTAATTTTTCATAAGGTTTCAAAAACAAAGTTTTGTTTGTCACATGTAAAAAGGCTGGAGCCGGACGGGGAACTCAGGGCCAGTTCTGGTTATCACACAAAAGCAATACTAAGCGCCCTCAGGTAAATACTTGACTTACGGAAAGCTGCATTGAAGGTGATTCCTTTCTACCGCGCACGCCTGATATAACCTGGCTTGCCGCCGTCATTGATATGATAGGCGCGTTGAAGCGAAGTTTGGCTGCATCCGCTTCTGGCTCGCAAGAGAAGAAAAAGTTCGGCGGGAAATCGAAGAGATCTGAGCAACCGGTGCGCAAAGTGAGCTAACCATCATGTCGCTGGAAAAATACAAGGAAAAACGGAACTTTCGAGTCACACGAGAGCCATTGGGAGAAGCGCACAAGACCACAAGCTCGAAGCGCGACCTGCTCTACGTCATACAGAAACATCGCGCGTCGCAATTGCATTACGACTTTCGACTGGAATGGGGCGGAGTTCTGCTCTCCTTGGCAATACCTAAGGGGCCGTCGCAGGATCCTTCCGTCAAGCGTCTCGCCATGCAGGTCGAGGATCATCCCCTTGAATACGGAGACTTTGAAGGTGTAATCCCCGAGGGCGAGTACGGCGGTGGCACGGTCATGGTGTGGGACAACGGCCAGTGGATTCCGGAGAGCGATGATGTCGCGGTGGCCCTCGAAAAGGGCGATTTGAAATTTACTTTGATGGGAAAAAAATTGCACGGCTCCTGGGTGCTCGTGCGAACGCGCGGCTTCGGCAGTAAGTCCGGCAAGTCCTGGTTGTTGATCAAGCACCGCGACAAATATGCATCGCAAAAAGATATCGTTGCCGAAGAGCCTCGTTCTGTGTTGAGC
>DASXMM010000260.1:0-8819 GCA_036495665.1 Candidatus Acidiferrum sp.
CGGGTGCCGATGACGCGCGGCACCGTAACACGCTCGGCTTTGCGCAGATGCATCTCGGACATTTCCGTTCCGCAACCCGGGCAGTTGGTTGGCTGCAGGGGCGCGGCATGCTGCGCTCCTACAACCGAGGGCTGATCCGCGTCCTCGCCCTGAGTTTGCACTTGTGTTGCGGCGGTTTCTTTTCCGCATTTTGGGCAAACATATTTGTCTTCGCCGAGCGGAATCTCGAGCGCCGCAAGCAATTGCTCTTCGTGAAAACCAAAGCGCTGACCATCGGCGACGTACCGCACGTACGCGCCGAGCTTCCCGTCCGTCCACAAAAAATACCCGATCGTGCTGAGCAGAGTCTCGACTTCGTTATTCCGCTCGATCAGCTCAGCCACATCGCTTGCCGCGCGCGCCGCGCCAATGTCTTCGAGAGACTGTGCCGATTGGGGATAAAACCGCACGCTCGGCACATCCTGCGAGAGCACCGCGATGAACGACAAGCCAAATCCCTGATAAAAATTCGTGACGAACTGATACCGCGGCATTTCTTCGAGTTGGCGATCGTCCGTCGAGCGATTCTCGTAGGGCAAATGCCAGTTCATGTCGTTCGGATTCCACCACGCATATTGAAGCCCCTGCCAGAAGAGCCGCGCTTGGCGGATGCGCCGAATTTCACTTCGCCGCGCGACAATCCCTTCCTGACGAAATTGGCGGACTAACTCGCGCAGCGCGTTGACAAGCTCCGGTTTCAGATCCTCAAGGCGCTCATTGTTCGGGCCCAGATCGATCATCGCGCCGAGTAGGGGCGCAGCATGCTGCGCCCCTACAACTGAGGCGTCGTCCGCTCCGAAATCGCCTTCGTCGCCGCGCGCGGAAAAAGCTGCAGGGCTGCCGCCCTGCGCTACATTCGGCGCGTAGTTCCCGTCCGCAGGAGCAATCGCGCCAGGCGTACCGTTCAAATTATCAGTTGTGAAGTACGGATCCATTCCGGCCTTTCATTTCTTCTGAATTGAGTTATTCTTGTTGCGCGGCTCTCATTCGCGTCCAGTACGCGGTTTTGCGGGCGGCTCCTTCGAGCCGCCCTTTGCTTTGTTCAGGCCAGTGCATCCAGGCCCGTGGTGTGCAGTTTTTGGTCCGGCACCGCGTTTCGCGATGCGCCCGTTTCGCGCAGCGCCTGAATCTGGTGCCACGAGCGCTTCCTCAATCGCGGCAACGCCTGCGGCTTCGGCGCTTCGGGAAACTCCACGGGCGGGAATCCCGCCGTTCCCAGCAGCGAGTTTGTCAGCGCGCGATTCTCCGCGCGCAGCCGCGCGACATCCGCTTCGAGTAAGCCCACGTACTTGCCTCTCAGCAACCGTTCCAGAAAATCTCGCACTTGTTCGCCTCTGCGCTACACTACCTGCAGCTGGTGAGACAGGAAGCCCCCGCCATGAGAGAGTCATCGAAAAAGAAAAAACGTCCCAAAATCAGGAGCAATACGAAGCGAACGCGCCGTATCCGACTTGCGAAAGCGACGGCCGCCTACTTTGCGTCTCTGTCGGGCGAAGCCCTGCGCGAAGAGCAAAAACTGGAGCGCGCACTAGGACACGCTGCGTCCGCGGTCGATTTCGACGCCGACGGCGATTAGAAATCACCAGCGGCGGCGCGGCAACTTCTTTGGTGCGAAGTGTTTGCGCGCTTCGCCTTCGAGGCGTTGATAATGGATGGCCTGCGACGTGCGATCCGTGGCGCTGACTTGCCGCGCGATTTGTTCGCTGAGTGGCATGCCCGTCACAAAATGTGCGCCGCTCCCGGGCGGTTTTAAGGGCGGGGGTTGCCCCGCCCTGGATGGCGCGAAGGCCGTCCCAACACCGGCGAATTTTCCGCCGGAGACCAATCCATAACGCGCGGAATCGGCGGGATCATCGCCGTCCATTTTGCGAATGTCTTCGACGCGGCCAGTGTCGCGCACTAGCGTCGGCATGCACTCGATCAGCTTGGTGCAATTCTCCGTGATGACCCACGCGTCTGACTCGAGCATCTGGTACATGAACTGCCAGCCGCCGATGCGGTCATCGTCAGCGGGCGCGGGCCGCGGCAAGCCGTTGGCGGTGAACACGTCGCCGAGTTGCTCGGCGATCGAGGCTTCGGCGGTACGATGCGCAAACGCATCGGGCGAGAGAAACACTTCGCTGATGTTTTCGCGGCCGCTGCGCTCGGCAATTCCCTGCGCGAGCATGCGGGGCGAAAGGCCGTTCTGCACGAACTCGCGGTAGGTGACGATGCGTGATCCGTGATCCGTGTTCCGTGCTCCGTGAAAATCCGCCGAATTGGGCGGCGAGTCCACCTGCCGGTTTTTGTCACGGGACACGGGCCACGGATCACGGGACACGTTTCCTGGAACCGCGCAATGCCAGTAGACCGCGCTGGGATGCTGAAAGCCCCAGTCAATCGAAATCCAGCGCGGCCACCACGCTTCGAGCCGTATCTCTTCGGGACGCGCGCTGTGGCGCCCGTAATCGAAAATGTCGAAGTACTGGCCGGCGAAAACGTTCCAGTCGCCGTCGAGAAATGCTTTTCGCAGATGCTCGGGCAGCACTTCGAGCGTGCGGCGGTAATCCGCGTCGTTCGCGTAAATCGGATTGTCTTCTAGCCGCGCGCGAATGAATTTGTAGTCCCTGGGATCGTAAAGCTCAGGCCGGTCGAATCCCGAAGGCGCTTGGTGATCCACCCACAACGCTTTTACCCAGGCGTGGCCGATGTTTCCGGGGTTCGTCGCACCAGCCATCCCGGGGATGACCGGTTGGCGCTTGCCGTTCTTATCGAGGTAACCTTTGATCGGGCAACGATTTCGCGAACTGAGAAATTGCCATTGCTTTAGCGTAAAGTGCGTCAGTTCATCGATGCCGATGAACAGAAACTCCGCGCCCTGGTAGCGGTAAACGTCGTTTTCGTTTCGGCAGTAGCCGAAGTGCGTCGTTGAGTCGTTGAGCCAAGTGACGACGTGCTTTGATTCGTTGAACTTCTTGTATTTATCGCGCGGCACCATGCGCCTAAATTGCGAGATCAGCGACGATTCCAGCTCCGGATAAGTGCGCCGCAGCAGCAGCGTGTTGCTGCCGGGAACACGATTTGCCTGTCGAATTGCTTCCCACAGCAGCGCCGTACTTTTGCCGGGACCTGCCGCGCCACCAAAAAGCCGGTATTTCTTGTCAGAGTCGTGAAATTCCCCCTGTCGCTCGAATGGCTCGTAATAGAGATCGGGCCAGTAGGGGTCGAATCGAGGTCGATTTCGCCGCCCCACCCGCTTCAAATTCTTCCGGGGCCGCGAATGGCTCTTTTTTCGCAGTTTCATCGTGAACGCCTTAAAACCTAGTATTGAAACCGCTTGGCGAGAGGCGAACGCGGATGACTTCTACGACGCGCGTAGCTTCTTGCCGATCACGTAGGCTACGCCGCCGCCGATCAGCGCTACGGCTGCGGGCCAGTGGTGCAGGCTGAGGACCACGCCGGCTACGGCCGACGCGACGCCAGCGATTTCCACGATCATTCCGATGAATTCGAGATGCGCGTTTCCTGTGGTGCTGATTGTTGCCATGGTTTCTCCCTTAAAAATATTTCTTCTGAAGTTCAGAGGAACGCGCTGCCTTCGAGGCTCAGGCCAAGGAGGCGCGCCCCTGCACGGCTCTCCCTGCGGGATGGAGCAGAGTGCTTCAATCGCGGATTGGCCGCGGCGCGTCGAAAATAATTTGCGGCGGTTGATCCTCGGGCGGTGCTGGGCTTTTGCCGTAGGACATTTCCAGCAGCCGCTCGACCATGCGCTGTGCAATCTTTTCGTCGGTTGATTTCACGAGTCTTGCGCAGGCGAGATACAGATCCACGTGTTCGTGTATGGCGTCCACAAATCCAATCCCGTCTTCCGCCAGGATTTCCGAACCGGGCGGAATATTGACTGTGCCCTTGTCTTTCTTTTGGCTTGCGGCCCTTTCGTTTGCCGCTCGTTCGCTCGGGCCGCGCGGCGTTCCCCTGCCGGCCTGGGTCTGCTGTTTCCCTGGCCGGCGATTCGCTTCCCCTTCGAGAGGCTTAGCCACCTCAGCGCACGCATCGCGTTCCTTACCGGCCGCGGCGGAAGACGCGGCGGCCGCAGAGGGAAAATCACGTGCATCGTCAGACGCAGCCTTGCCCTTTCCGGGCGGCGCATCCATGTCCTGCGCCGCGGTCGAAGGTGAAACGAGACCATGGCCGTTCAGTCTCGATGCGCTCGTGTCATGGCCATTGCTTTTCATTTTGGGGTTTGCTCCCTTTTGTTGGGGTAACGCCGCGCGTCCAGCGGTCCTGCCCCGGCGAGCCGGGGTCGGGCGTCGTTGCAGAGCGCGCGAGGCGCTCCGGCGACTTCGTGCGGGTCATTGCTGCATTCACTGCGGTTTGGATCTACTTGGCCCGGAATTCGGCGCCGATTTGCGGCCGCGCATGTGCTGCGCGAAACCTGTAATGCAAAGGCCGAGGTAAACCCCGCAAATCATTTTGAGATGGCTTCGGCAGAAGACGGAGTGCTTTTCAGCGCATCGTTTGCAGTGAGTCCAGGTGTTCGAGCACGTCCTGGAAGCGCGATAAGCAATGCAACGCATCGTGAATCTTCGTGACTCCGGCCGCTCAGACCAGCAGCTTCGCGGTCAGTCCGCTGCCGCCGGTCGAAGACACAAACTTGATGCGCAGAAATTTTGCCTGCACTCCGGTCACAGTGCGCGCCTCGCCGCTGGTCGCCGTGGTCGTATCGATGAGGAAATATTCCGCGTCGACATCAGCCATCGCGCCCTGTAGAACGATACTTACGGCCGTGGGCGCCGTTCCAAAAAGAGTCTGCCAGCGCACCGCGGTGCCGCTGTCATTCCGGCCAGCGTAGGCGGGGATCGCAAACTGGCTGCCGGCCTGGGCGCTGCCCGGGAACGTCTCGTTGTTGAAGCTAAAGCCTACGTCACCGGGCATGAGCGAACTCGGTGGAACCGCGTTTTGATAATTCGGCATCTTGGCTCCTTGTGTGCGCGACTTGCGTACGCGCGAATGCGTTGGAAACTCGTTTGTGCAGAGACACTTCGGCGCCCGCGTCCGTTAGCGGCGCTAATTTTCTAAAGTCAGGCTAGAGTTATGGTCGCTCCGGGAAGGAATCGCCCGGAAGTCCGGTGCTTGAAGGGAGCGCAAAAAGTCGTCCCAAAAAGCAAAACGCCCCGATAAGTCGGGGCGTGGCTTTCTACGAGAGAAAGTCTATCACATTTCGGTTTTTTGTCAAGAGTTATTTTCAACTTTTTTTGCTTTTTCTTGACTGCCTTTGTTTTCAAGAGCATAGTCGCCACATCCGCAGTTAATTTTCCTCGCAAGGAGGCCCACCATGCCTTTTTATTGCCACCAGGTCAATTATACCAAGGAAGTCTTTGCCCACCTCATAAAGGACCCGCAGGACCGAATGGAGATTGTGCGCGTCCCCATCGAAAAGCTCGGTGGAAAACTGCACACCGCTTTCTTTGCCTTTGGGCCGTTCGACGCGATTGCCATCACCGAAATGCCCGACAATGTCTCAGCCGCCGCCATCGCCATCGCCTTCGCTGCGGGCGGCTCTGTCTCCCACGTGCAGACGACGGCGTTGATGACCTCAGCGCAATTTGTGGAAGCCCTGCGGAAGGCCGGCACGTGCGGATACAAGTCCGTCGTAGCGTCGGCCAAGGCGTCATCAGCCGGATCCTGATTCCCTTCGCGCCCCAAAATCGAGGAGCAGCCCCAGTCCAGGCCAGCGACGTCGGTAGCGCCGCGGCTTTTGATTGCTCGCTGGGGTGTGTCCGCTTAGAATTGGCGGCGGGCCTTGCGACCAGGACCATGCTCCCTGGGGTGCCGCGCTGAAATTTCCACAGAATCGCGTAACTTAATGTGCTCGACGAACATCGATTGAATAGTTTATAGTCTCGTTACTTAATTTTGAATAAGGGCGCTGAGACAGAGCGGTCCTACTGAGGTGCTACGATGATCATTGGTGAACGCCTGCGCGTGCTGCGCGAGGAAAAAAAACTCTCCCAAGGCGATATCGAGAAACGCACCGGGCTGTTGCGCTGCTACCTTTCTCGAGTGGAGAACGGCCACACCGTTCCGGCGATCGAAACGCTTGAAAAGCTGGCGCGTGCGCTGGAAATGCCGCTCTATCAGCTTCTCTACGATGGCGACCAGCCGCCCAAGCAGGACGTCCCCGCCGCCTGGACCGAATCCTCGAACAACGCCTGGGGAAGTTCCGGCAAAGACTTGCGCTTCATGCGCAAGCTGCGGCACCTGCTCAGCAAGATGGAGCCGCAGGATCGTTCCCTGCTGCTCTTCACCGTGCAGCAAATGGCTAAAAAGAAAAAGTCGCCGGCGGCCGCCGCCGAAGCTGCAAGCTAAGGCCGCGGATTATGCTGGAGCGTTGCAAGCGTTGCATTGATCGCTTCGACCTGCGGTTTCGTGCACGCGTACCTGCGAGCCTTTCCTCACCGCCACCGGACTCCCCGCGCGCAATGCTCTGCTAGACTCTTCGTGTGAATTCCCTGACAGCTACGCCGCGCCTGGCGAACATCCGTCTTCACCCAATTAAAGCGCTCGATCCTGTCTCCGTGAACGAAGCCCGCATCGGCCCCAATGGCGGCCTCGAACTCGACCGCGTTTGGGCGCTCTATTCCCTCGACGGCCGCTGGGTCAATGCCAAGCGGACTGCGGCGATTCAACTCATCCGCGCCACGTACGCTTCCGACGTCAGTTCCGTCACGCTCACCGTTCCCGGCGATCGGCGCAACATTCCCGCGATGACCTTCGCGTTTCCGCAGGACACCGAAGGCGCCGCGGAATGGTTCAGCATGTATTTTGAACAGGTGATTCAGGTGCGTTATACGCGCGAAGGCTTTCCCGATGACGGCCTCGCGCCCGGACCGACGATTGTCTCGACGGCTTCGTTGGAAGGGGTGTGCGGCTGGTTTCCCGGGATGTCGCTCGACGAAGCGCGCCGCCGTTTCCGCACCACGCTGGAGATTGACGCTGCCGGCTCAACGACGAACGGAAAACTGCCGGCGTTCTGGGAAGATCAACTTTTCGCCGAAAGCGAGACCAGCACCGTGCGTTTCAAAATCGGCGACGTCGCCTTCGAGGGCAGCAACCCCTGCGCCCGCTGCCCAGTCCCCGCCCGCGAATCGCAAACCGGCATCAACAATGACGGCTTCCAAAAACGCTTCACCGATCTGCGTCGCGCGCAACTCCCGCCATGGGCGCCCGCCGGCCGCTTCGACCACTTCTACCGCCTAGCCACTAACACCCGGATCCCCGGCACCGAACACGGCAAACTCCTCCGCCTCGGCGATCCACTCGTCTTCTGAGGAGATCCAAGCGAAGCACGCGCGTTGCGTGAACCGCCAAATCATTCGCCGCCGCTAAAATACTTCCTCGGCGGGAACATCCCGCGCGCCAGCAACTCTTTCCCGCAGCGATGGCGTACTTCCTCCGTCCAATTCACCCAGCTCCGCTCGCTCAACCCCAGAAAATGCCGCGCATTTTCGTAAGGGGCGAGCCCGAGATAGTACAGGCGGAACAGCACCATGCGCGAAGCCCAATCCGGCCCATCGAGAGCCTTCTGCCCCGCCAGCGCGAAGTCCGCAACCCATTCGTTGATTCGCGGACGAAAGTCAGGCCGCCACAAAAATTTCCCCATGTCCTTCATGTTCAGTGCGGAGATGCCGCGCTTTGCGTCCAGCACTTCACGTGCGCCGCGATACACCTCCCAGCAGACATCAAATGCCAGCTCCGGTTTTACGCTCATGGCTCCTCCGCCGCACCGCGCACGCTCAGCGCGCTTGTTGCCCTGGCCTCAGCATCGTCAACAAAACGGCTGCGGTCCGCACCGAACGCCGTCAGTAGTTCGTGGTGCGCCGCGCCCTTCGTGCATGCGCCCGCGCTTTATGCCGCCGGTCACGCTTCCGTTTGCGAACCGGCGAGCGCCGATCCTGCATCACCGAGTATTCCCACACTGCGCCGAATCCTTCCGCGCGCATCGCCTTGTTCAGCGTTCGGCATCGCTTTCGCACTTCGTACGCCCCGAACTGCGGCTTGCGCATGTGCCGCAACTGCGCCGAGATGCTCGCCGGCGGGTATTGCGTCAACTTCGCCAGTTCATCCAGGGTCAACCACGTCGCACACTCCCCGGCGCTCAACATCACGTCCCGAATCACCTCCCGCTGCTTTCGCAGAACCACCGCATTCGCTTCCTTTTGTTTCGTCCCCCGCATCGCCTCGCCTCCTCTCCTGCTGTTCACTCGTCTTTCGCAGGAAACTCGTCGTTCGCGTCTCCGCTCTCGCCTGCTCCGCCTGCGGCATCGATTGGCGCCACATGGGTCGCCGAGTTTGCCTCGACTTCTTGCCCCGTCTCAGCGACCACTTCTTCTTCCATTTCGATTTCTACTTCCGCTTCTTCTTTTTCCACATCCCATGTCCACGCCGTGCGGTCCGGGTCTTCATAATCCCCTGCGCACGCGCTGCAGGCGCGCAGCGCGTGCAGAGAAGCGCGCAAGCCCCCTGAGACCGCGCCGTTTAGCCGCCATCCCGTCACGCCGGTGCTCCCGCTCGGAAAAGTTTTCCACAGATTTCCACAGAACAATTACCCATAGGTACTATTGACACGTTTTACTGTAGCGATAATAGTCCTCAACGTCCCGAAACGGAGGCTTATGACTGCCCGCTCGTCACAACCGCCCTGGGAGTTCCTGCTCTCGGCTTCGCGGAGCTCCTTGCAAAGTTTTGAATTGTCGCGTCTCGCGCACGCCGCGAATCTGCGGAAGGAAATCGTCGCTTTG
>DASXMM010000261.1:0-3347 GCA_036495665.1 Candidatus Acidiferrum sp.
ATAGTCCTCAATCCCCGGCACAAACCGCCACATCAGCAGAAGCAGCACGAGCAGCAGCAAAAAGCCAATAGCCGCCTGATATTCGTGATTTTTTTTGTACTGCGCGAAGGAAAATGAAGCCGCGCCCCCAAAAGAAATCCTCGCGGGCGTGAGGCGCGGAAAAAACAAAGGCACCGCTTTAGAGTACTCGTCGAAGGCATCGCCATGATGCTGGCGAAGCTCCGCTTCTTCCCTGCGCATGACGATGGAATAAAATAACGCGAAGTAGCCGCACAGTATGGCCGCGGAGATCCAGGAATGCGTGGCAACCCCGGCTCCTACGCCCAGGATAGCGCTTCCAAGATAGAGCGGATTTCGCGTGTAGGCATAGGGGCCCGTAACCGTGAGAACTTCCTGCTTGCGAAGATGTCCGGCGGCGCACGCCCGAATGAATAAACCGAGCAAACCGATCAAAGCTCCCCAGAGAACGCTGGTGGGGATTGGCCGCGCGAACCACAGAACGAGAAGCGCAAGCGGGTAACCGAGACGCACGCGCCACCGCACAAAAAAAGCGCTCGCGGAATTCAAGAAGTAACTCCGAGGCGACGGCGAATGGCAACGAAAACTTCTGGCACCTGAATTTGGAGCATGGAAGGGTCGGTCTGATCGTTGCGGGTGTGGGTTGTGGCGACGTTGGGCGCACGCAAAACGATCGCGTCTGCTCGATACGGGCCGTTGCGAACTGGATCGGTGGGCCCGTAAATGGCTACCGCTGGGGTGCCGAGAGCGATCGCAAGGTGAAGCGGCCCGGTATCACCGCCGACGATGCACGCCGCAGTGCGCAAGAGAGCCATCAAGGGACCGAGTGGACCATTGTAAGGCACAGGCTCGGCATCGCCGCTGCATTCGCGAACAGCCAGCGCGAGATCGTCTTCTCCCGGGCCGTAGTTCACGATGCAGCGGAGGCCGAGAGAATCTCGAATTAACTTGCTGAGTTGACCGAAGCGTTCTGGCGGCCAGCACTTTGAACGCCAGCCTCCGCCGGGACTTAAGACGACGTAACGATCGAGGCCAAGTTTCTTCAGATACTCGCGGATTTCGCGGTCATCGTCTTCAGGGATGTGCAGAGTGAATGGCGCGACCGCGTTGCGGGCTCCCGCGCGTAAAGACAACTCGCCATTCTGATCGGCGATATGCGTGGTGGTGCAGTCAACTTTGTCGGTGTAAAGAAGAGGGACGCCAACCTCGCGAATGGTTTGCGAGGAAAAGCCGATTCTGCGTTTGATGCCGCCGAAAAAAGGCAAGGCGGCCGATTTCCAGAGGCCTTGATAATCGATGGCTGCGTCCCAGTGAGAGCTTCGTAGCTCGTCGATAGTCTTGCGCAGAGACGGAAACGAGCGAGGCTCCGTTGTCCAAACTTGCGAGGCGAGACCACTAGTCTCGACAAGAAACTTCCAGCGAGAGTGGGTGATCCAGACAATTTCCGCGTGCGGGAACGTTTCACGTAAACCAGCGACAGCGGGAAATGTGTGGACGATGTCGCCGAGAGCGCCGAGGCGCACAACCAGGAAGCGCGGCTCAGGCATGTGGCGCCTTGCGAACGGATTCTAGAAGATCGCGGGTGGAATGATCCTTGGGATCGCCGACGATGGCAACTCTGATGCCGAGACGCTTGGCTGTGGCACGCTCTGGAACGGTTTCGACTGTGTAGTCGGTGCCTTTGGCGTGAACGTCCGGGCGCAAATCTTCGAGCAGAGACTCTACGCTAGGCTCGCTGAAGAGGACCACGTAATCGACAGGACGAAGCGCGGCGACGAGGAGAGCTCTGGCGTTCTCATCAAGTATTGGGCGGCCAGGACCTTTTAACGCGCACACGCTTGAGTCCGCGTTGACGCCGACGACTAGAACGTCGCCTTCGCGGCGAGCTCCTTCAAGGTAACGGATGTGCCCGACGTGCAGCGTATCAAAACAGCCGTTGGCGAAAACGATGCGTTGCCCCCGCGTTCTGTGTTTTGCGAGTGTGGCGCGGAGCGATTCGCGCGTGACGATTTTGGGTTCAGCGCGGCGCATGCGTCAGGAAGCAGCTCCGCCGGCCTGATGTCGAATGGCGGCAAGAAGTTCGTCGCGCGTGACGGTGGCGGTGCCGCGTTTCATGACGACGAGACCGCCGGCGATGTTCGCGATGTGTGCGGCTTCGAGAGGAGACGCGCCGCAAGCAAGCGCGAGCGTGTAGGCGGCGAGGACGGTATCGCCTGCGCCCGTGACGTCAACGGCTTGATCGCTTCCGTAGACCGATATTTGCTTCGGCTGGCTATCGCGCTCGAAAAGCGCCATACCATGGCGGCCGCGCGTGACGAGAAGGGCGCGCAGCTTCATTTCGGTTAATGTTGCGGCGCCGCAGCGTTCGAGTTCCAGAAGATTTTGGCCGATAGGGACGTGATGAAGCGCTTCGAGTTCCGCTTCGTTGGGAGTCGCTGACGTGATGCCGGCCTTAGCATAAGCGTGAAGGTTGTGGCGCGCATCGAGCGTGACAGGTGGCGCTTTTTTCTGCTCGGAGAGAGCTTGGCGGAGCAAAGTGGGCGATGCGACGCCGAACCCATAGTCTGAAACGGCCAGGGCGTCCGCGGTGCGCAGTTTGGCGCGTAGCTTCGCGTGTAGCTTTTTGTGAACAGCTTCGGGGAGCGGGGATAGCGGCTCGCGGTCAACGCGGAGAACTTGCTGGCCGACCGTGTGGGCCCAGCCGGCTAGGAAGCGCGTCTTCGTGGGCGTGGTCCAGCCTTTCACGCGAAGCACACCGGAAACATCGAGGCCTTTGTCGCGAAAATAACGAATCAGCGCATCTCCAGCAGCGTCGTCGCCCACCGCGCTGATCGGAAAGACGTGTGTGCCGAGAGCCGCAAAATTGTTGGTAGCATTGGCGCCGCCTCCAGGAACCAGACGCGTTTCGCGATGGCGCAGAATCAGGACCGGCGCTTCGCGGGAAACTCGCGAAATCTCGCCAAACTGAAATTCGTCCGCAACGAAATCGCCGAAGAGAACGACGGTCTTCGAGGAGAACTGCTCGACATAGTCCGCGAGCGCAAGCAAATCGACGGACGATGACGGGGCGCTTTTCTTCACGGCGCGGTTCATTTCGTTGGCCTCAAAATCCAGTGAACCGCATCGGCAAGGTCGGCAGCCACAAAATCAGGCTGCAGCGTCCATTTCGGCGCGTTCCAAAGATATTCACCTTCGCCGTATCCGGTGCGCACGAGAATACTGCGCGCGCCTGCGCGGTGTGCAAGTTCGATGTCACCGTGACGATCGCCGACGACGAACGAGCGGTGCAAGTCGACGTTATGTTCGCGGGCAGCGAGTTCGAGCATTCC
>DASXMM010000262.1:0-5408 GCA_036495665.1 Candidatus Acidiferrum sp.
GCGGTGCCGAAAACTTGCGAAAGGTCGACTACAGCGTGGCGGGCAATGGCGAATGTGAGTTCGGCTTGCTTTTCGCAGGCGCCCTCGATACCGACCATCACGAGCGCAGAAGTATCCAGTATGGCGGTAAGCGAGGCTATCCAGGATTGGTTGTCATGTTGGGAACGAAAATAGGCCAGGACCGGATAGGAGAGGTGGCTTTCCATGAGCTCGGCGCACCAGCGCTCCCAGTCTTTGAGAAGTTCGCGCAAGGCTTCCTGTCCGTTGCGATAACTGTGGCGGCGAAGAAGTTCTCCAGCGGTGGGCGGAGTGCCGGCGCGCGAGTCGAGCAGGGAAATGTCCACTTCGCGTTTTGAGAAGGACCCGTAAATAAAAGGCAGATAGCCAATGACCGCGGCGAGAAATCCGAAGCCGAATCCGGCTTCGGTGACCACCAGAGTTCGCGCCAAGCTGGTCCGTGGAATGACGTCGCCGAGACCGAGAGTGAAAAATGTGGTGCCGCTGAGATAAACGTCAGTAAGGAAACCCGGTTCACCACCGTTTATGACCACGGCCGAACCGGCGCCGTATTGCATGAGGCCGAAACTGAAGACCAGGCCAACCGCCCAAACACCCACTAGAACGAGGAGGGAGAGCGGGCCGTAAAAGCCGAGCAGCGCTTCACGCTTTTTCGGCGATGCCGCAAGACACATCACGAACTTCCAGCACTTCCAGGTCGTCTTGAAAAATAGACGCGTCAGGCGAAACTTCCTTGTGACGCGGCGCGGCAAAATGATGGACTCGAATGCGTCCCACAGAACGATCAGAAAGATCGCGACACCCGCGGTGAACGCGCCTGGAGCTGGAATCATGTGCGGCATTGTACTCGTTTGGCCTCTGTGTCGATAAGCCGCAGGCTATCTATCAGGAGTTGAGACGCGCCGTAACGCTGATTTCCGCTTTGAAGAGCTTGGAAACCGGGCAGCCCGATTCGGCGGCTTTGACGGCGGCGTCAAATTTGGCTTTGTCGGCGCCGGGAATGGTGGCCACGAGGTCGAGGTGGCTCTTGGTGATCGAGAAGCCGTCGCCGACTTTTTCCAGCGAAATAGTGGCAGTGGTTTCTAGCTTTTGCGCGGTCATTCCGGCGCCGCCTAGTTGCGCGGAAAGGGCCATCGTGAAACATCCCGCGTGTGCAGCGGCGAGCAGTTCTTCTGGATTGGTCCCGACTCCGTTTTCAAAGCGCGTGCTGAACGAATACTGCGTTTGCTTCAATGTCCCGCTATCCGTGGAAATCGTGCCTTTACCGTCTTTCAGGCCGCCTTGCCATACCGCCGATGCCTTGCGTTGCATGATGCCGCTCCTTATATGCTGTTTTGCAGAGTTTGACCAATTTGAATCCCGAGAATTCGATTCACCAGCGAGAGAGAAGGGTATATTGGCGGGATGATTGTGTCGAGTGAGGGCCGCGATTCTGACAGCTCGGATTCCCGATGAGCGTGGACGTTGTGCAGACCGCGCATAGGCCTTGGCCGCTGCCTACGGGTCTGTGGATCATGGCGCAGAGTTGGCACGATCTGCTCTTTGCGCATTGGCCGGTGTCTGAGGCTGCTTTGCGCCCGCATATTCCGGCCAGGCTTGCTATCGACACGTTTCGCGGCCAAGCCTGGCTGGGTGTTGTCCCGTTTCGTATGAGCGGCGTGAGGCTGCGCGGGACCCCTGCACTGCCATGGCTTTCGGCGTTTCCGGAATTAAATGTTCGAACGTATGTTGTCGCGGACGGAAAACCTGGCGTTTGGTTTTTCAGTCTGGATGCAGGCAATGCGATCGCTGTCGCCATTGCGCGAAGTTGGTTTCATTTGCCTTACTTCCGCGCCCGCATGTCGTGCGAAGAACGAAACGGTTGGATCGAGTATCGGAGCGAGCGGGCGCATCAGGGAGCGCCAAGCGGCGTACTATACGGGCGCTATCGCGCGATTGGTGATTCATTTCCGGCACAACATGGATCGCTCGAGCACTTCTTGACAGAGCGATATTGCCTGTACGCGGCGGATCGCATCGGGCGGATCATCGTGGGTGAAATCCATCATGCGACATGGCCGTTGCAAGTTGCTGAAGCGGATCTGACAACAAATACCATGGCCCAAGCCGCGGGATTTTTGTTGCCTGCTGCTCGGCCGCTGCTTCATTTCTCGAAACGTCAGGATGTTGTTGTCTGGCAACCGCAACTCCTTGCACCCTGACCTCTCTGGTACGTTCACCACTTATGGAAAACAAAAAATACGGCCAGGGCGATGCATCCGAAACCCGCCGCATAGTTCCACTTTATTTTTTCGCCGAGATACAGAACCGAGAAAACAGAGAACACCGAAAGCGTGATGACCTCCTGAATCGTCTTGAGCTGCGCGGCTGTAAATTCATATGAGCCGATGCGATTTGCCGGCACCTGAAAACAGTACTCGAAAAACGCAATGCCCCAGCTAACCAGAATCACTTTCCAAAGCGCAGAGCCGCGGTATTTCAAGTGGCCATACCAGGCAAACGTCATGAAAATATTTGAAATACTTAGCAGAACGATGGTTCGCACGTGGCGAGATCTCCTTCCTCGTTAAACGTATTTAGCTGAGACGCTTTGGGAGCGGAGCAAAGTTCTCAGATTTCGATGGGATTGCGCCGGCCTTGCCAAGCCGCCGCCTTCTCACCGCTTCTTGCCCCTGACACTTCGCGCGCAGGCCAATCTCATGACCTCTTCGCAGAAGTTACGTGCCCGGCTTTGATCAAGCGTTTCGTCGCTCGGAAGTCAAGAGTTCTGTCCACGCCGTTGATTCTAATATCGGATTCTGCACACCTGCACCATGTGACAGTACACCGTTCCCGATGAACTCCGGTAGAGTCTGCGTGTAGAGATAGCTTTGGCTTCCCTCATCTGGTTTGCAGCTTGGGCCCATTTGCGGTATGTGGAGGATTTCGTCGTGGCGCGAATCATTAGAGCTGTTTGTATCTGTTCACTGATTTTGACACTGGCAATCTTGCTGCCGGTCGTATCGGACGGGCAGGACACCACCGTGCTTGTAGTCACAGGTTCAAGCATGCCGGAGCCGCTGTATTTGGTCTGGAACGACGAATATCACAAGCAGCAGCCCACCGTGCAGGTGCGCTATTTGCCGGAAGGCAGCGGCGCGGGCGCGACTCGCGTCCTGACGGGCACGGGCGATTTCGCGGGCGGCGATGCCCCAATTCCCGAGAAGGACTTAAAGACAGCTTCAGCGAAGGTGGTCGAACTTCCGACCGTGCTGATTGGAATTGTCGTCATCTACAATTTGCCCGGTACCACCGGCGACTTGCATCTTACAGGGCCCGTCCTGGCAAACATCTATCTCGGCAAAATCACCGAGTGGAACGACCCGGCGCTGGTCAAGCTGAATCCTGACGCCAATCTTCCTGCGCGTGCGATCCAGGTGTTCCACCGGTCGGCTGGAAAAGGTTCCAGCTACATATTTTCCGATTATTTGTCTAAGGTGAGCCCGGAGTTCCTCTCACGCGTCGGACGAAGTGAATCACCGAACTGGCCGGTCGGGGCGACAGCCGGCCGATCGCAGGATATGACCGAGAAAGTAGCGGCAACTTCGGGTGCCATCGGTTACACCGAATTGAATATGGCGGAGAAAGCGTCCATCCGCATGGCCACCATCCGAAACGCCGAAGGAGAATTCGTCAAACCGTCAGCGCGTTCCGTCGCCGCCGCTGCTAAGGCCTCGACGAACAAGATGACCGACGATTTTCGTATTTCGCTGACGAACGCGCCTGGAAAGGGCAGCTATGCCATCAGCAGCTTTACCTGGTTTTATGTGCCGGCAGTCGCCAAGGATTCGCAGCGCGGGCATGCCGTCGCAGAATATTTAAGATGGGTGTATACGAACGGCGAGAAAATCGCGCAGGAGCAAGGCTACCCAGCTTTGCCCGAAGAACTGCTTGCAAAAGTTATGGCGAAAGCTGAAACGATTCGGTGAAGGAGAGCGTTGGAGAACTGCAGTCGGCTAAAGCAACGCGAGAAATTCGTCCGTTGACAAACCAGCTTGCCGAAGGATTCCGCGCAATGTTCCGGTATCCAAATCCTTGGGGTGGGGCACAACTACTTGCGCAAAAGGCTCGCCTCGGCGAAGGATGATGTGACTGCCGTGTTGGCGCTTAAACTGAAAGCCTGCTTTGGTAAGCGCCGTCACGCACTCGCGCCCCGATACCCGACGCAACTTCGTCATACCGCAAGCAAAACCGCGTCAAACCGCTCTGGTGGGACAGGCAAGCCGTCTTGCTGAAGGGCGAGGACATAGCCCTCGATGGCTTCACGGATGTTTTGCACTGCCTCCTCTTTGTTTTTTCCTTGGCTGATGCAACCGGGCAAACTTGGACACTCTACAACCCAATAGCCGTCTTCGCCGGGATAGAGGATAACTTGTCGCACAAAAATACCTCACTGCAATTCTAGCACTCGACTCACACATTTAATGTGAGCGAGACAAGATCGGGCCGCGGCGCTGGCGCAATCGGAGGCATCTTGGAACGGTCAACCCGCCGATAGAGCGTGTCGCGTTCGACGGGGACGCGGCCTGCCGCGCGAATCAGGCGCTCGAGTTCGGCGTGCGGCGTGAACTCCGACGTTTTCGCGCCCGCATCGTGATAAATCTTTTCCTCCGCTACGGTGCCATCGAGGTCGTTCGCGCCAAAACGCTGGGCGATTTGCGCCATGCTCGGCGAAAGCATGATCCAGTAAGCTTTGATGTGATCGAAATTATCGAGCATCAGGCGAGCAACGGCGATGTTGCGGAGATCGTCGTAACATGTGGGCTTTGGAATGTGCGAGAGCGCGGTGTTATCCGGATGAAACGCGAGCGGAATGAAAGCGACAAAGCCGTGCGTCTCGTCCTGCAGTTCGCGTAGCTTGATGAGGTGGTCGACGCGTTCCTCTTCGGTCTCGACGTGGCCATAAAGCATGGTGGCGTTCTAACGCAGGCCCGCTTCGTGGGTCTTCTTGGCGGTGCTTAACCACATCTGGCCGCTGGTTTTGTGGTCGCAGATAATTTTGCGCACGCGCGGATGAAAAATCTCCGCGCCTCCACCGGGGCAGGAATCCACTCCTGCTTCCTTCATCTTGACCAAAACTTCTTCGATCGAGACTTTGGCGATGCGCGCGAAGTAATGCACTTCCACCATGGTAAAAGCTTTGATATGCACGGAAGGGCACCGCTGCTTCAGACCGCGCACCAGTTCCAAGTAGTGATCAAAGGTCAGGTCCGGATGCAGGCCGCCAACGATGTGAAATTCAGTGGCGCCTTCGCGAACGCACTGTTCCGCACGCTGGTAAATTTCTTCGAGCGCGAAAGTATACGCGCCGGGAGCATTGGGATCGCGGCCGAAAGCACAAAGCTTGCAAT
>DASXMM010000263.1:0-2845 GCA_036495665.1 Candidatus Acidiferrum sp.
TCATCAACGCATTCGCGCGCTCGGGTTCTTTTGCAAACCAAACGGCAATCATTCCTATACCCATGCAAGCGCCGTAGATGCCGTAGGACATTCGCCAGCCCACGGCCGCCGCCACAATGAGGATGAGGGAATCCGTAGCCAGGAGAGCCAGTCGGTAGCTGAACTGATAGGCAGACGCAAGCAGGCCTTGTTCTTCTCCGTCGTCCGCCGATTCTATTCGCCACGCATCAACCACAATGTCTTGTGTCGCTGAGGCAAAAGCTACGATGAGCGCAAATGCACCTAGACGGCAGAGCCCGGCTGTCGTGCCGGTCCCGCCCATGGCAACGAGTCCTAGCCCGACAACGATCTGCGAGAACATCATCCATCCGCGCCGGTGTCCAAGCCGCTTGAATAGCGGCAAGTCGACGCGATCCATCAATGGCGCCCAGAGAAATTTCAGCGAATAGGCAATGCCCACCCAGGAAAGAAAGCCGATCGCAGTCAGGGAGGTGTGTTCATCACGCAGCCAGTAGCCAAACGTATTGCCAACCAAATAGAAGGGAAGGCCTGAAGAAAACCCGAGCAACAGCATTGCTAACGTTTTGGGCCGCAGGTAATCGGCTATCCGGTGCTTGTGCGGATTCACGCGTTCATTTTCTACGGGACTCTGACGAACCTCAATGCTCATGCCACCGAATCTTGTCCATCCTGACACTCTACCGAGTGTCAGCAATCGGTCTGAGAGCAAACCCTCCTAAGCTGGCAGCATCCCGGAAGGAAGGGCAACGGCGGCGAAGACCATCAGCGCCCAAAAATGCCAGGGCCAGCGTCGTAGGATCAGGTTGTGCTGGAAAAATAGCGCGCCATGATTCGTCGCTCTAGGAATCCGCCGCAGCGGCTTTCGTTTCTTTAGCCATTTTTTCAGCGCTCCCTGAGGGCTCCGCGGCTCGCTCTCCTTCCGGCGCAGGACGCACCCGCTGAATCTTCACGCGCGCCACGCGCCGTCCATCCATTTCCACCACGGTGAATCGAAACTGTCCGTGTTCGAAGCTCTCTCCGCCGCGGGGAATAAAGCCAAGCTGATCCAGCACGAATCCGCCCACCGTCGCGTACGCCGGATCCTCCGGCAAAGTAATGTTGTACTGCGCATCCAAATCGCGCACATTCAGCGCCGCATCAAAAATCACCGCCCCGTCCGCCAGCGTCAAAGGCCGTTCAACAACATCAAACTCGTCGTGAATTTCCCCAACAACCTGCTCGATGATGTCTTCAAGCGTCACAAGCCCGAGAATGCTCCCAAACTCATCGACCACCAGCGCCATACCCACATGGTGCGAGCGAAGTTCCTGCAACAACTCGTTCGCCGGTTTCGTTTCCGGCACGATCAAAACTTCCCGCAATACGCGCCGCAGATCAAACGCCGGCGGCGGCAAGTTTTCCTCCAACCGCCTCTCGCGATCGAGCAGAATCCACAGCATGTCCTTGATATGTACGAAACCAAGTATGTGATCGCCTGAGCCGCGATAAACCGGTATTCGCGACCGCTGCGAAGTCGCAAACGCCCTCATCACATCGTCCATGTTCGCTTCGATGGGAAGTGTATGCATATCCGGCCGCGGCACCATAATCTCGCGGACCTGCACTTGCCCCAGCTCGATAGCGCTCACGATGAATTTCTCTTCGCCCGGCGCGATCAACCCGCGCTCGCGCGCCTGCTGAATCTGAATCTGCAATTCCTCAGTCGAGTGCGCCGTCCCGTGACTCTGTGGTGCCGAGATACCCATGGCTTTCACGATGACGCCGGACATTCCGTCCAATAAGTTGATGGCCCAGCGAAAGGTGTGAAGAAACCACTGAAACGGCAGCGCCACGAGAAGCGCCACGCGCTCTGCTTTGGCGAGGCTAACGGTCTTGGGCACCAACTCGCCCAGCACCACGTGCATTGAGCTCAGCAACGCAAAAGCACAGGCTAGCGCGACGGCGTGAGCGAAGAACGCACTCCGCGTACCCAACGTTCCATGCCAAATTTGCTGGAATGCCGCCGCGAGGGTTGCTTCGCCGAGTGCGCCGATCGCCAGGCTACAAAGTGTGATCCCGACTTGCACGCCGGAAACGACGCGGTGCAAATCCCCCAGCAAGGTTTCGACCACGCGCGCTCGCAGGTCGCCCTTCGCCACAAGCTGCCGCACCCGCGAAAGCCGCACCGCCACAAGGGAAAACTCCGCCGCGGCAAAAAAGCCGTTCAGCGCGACGAGCGCAATCACACCAATCAAGCGCACCGCGAACATAGCTACTCAGTTGTCCTCTAGCGGCATTGTAGCAGTCTGTAAGCTCTTCCAAAGGCTGGAGTGTCTTCTGTACACACTCGAAACGTGCATCCAAACACGCGCCGAAGCGAGCGCCTACGCGCGCGTAATGGTCACAAAAATATCTTCACCGCTCAGCGCCAGCTTAACGCCCCCGTTCGGCGTCGCGCTCAACTCCAACCGCTCAGCGAGCAACTCATTCCGCAGAAACGCCTCGTGCGCGTGAATCGCCTCCGCAATCCGAGGCGAAGCCGAATACTGCACGACGATTCGGTCAGAAATGTCCAGGTTCAGTGCCTTCCGTTGATCCTGCAGCATACGGTTAAAGTCTCGCGCCAAACCCTCCTGCAAAAGCTCCGGCGTAAGCGCCGTATCCAGCGCCAAAAAAGTCCCCTGCTCCAAACTGCACTTCAAATTCTCCGGCCCCTCGAAAAACACCACAATCTCTTCAGGCGCCAACTCGAACACCTGATCCGCCAGCTGCACCGAAAACGCTCCACCCTTCAGCACTTGGGCCGGGTCGGCCTTGTCCAAAGCTTCCCCGATCGCCTTCAAAT
>DASXMM010000264.1:0-5546 GCA_036495665.1 Candidatus Acidiferrum sp.
TTTCGCAGAACGGCATCCAGCGTCGCGGGATTCAGCTTCGCCGCGCAACCTGCTGCTTTTGCCATGGACGTTAGTTTCACTTGTGCCGCCAAGAGTTCACCTCGTGAGTGCCGAGACCATTATAGCTATAGCGATGCCCGGAACGTTGCGCTGGTAACAGACATCGAGCGGGCGTCCGAACGCCGCGACGAAAGTTGCGCCAGGCTTGCGAACGTGGTCTCATCGCCAGGTGCCCTGGGACTTCTGGCTGATCTTTCTTGTGCTGGGTTTGCTGTTGCCGATCCGCGGACGCCTGCGGCTTCGGAAATTGTTGGCGCTCCCGCAGATCAGCCGGCGGGACCGGCTGAACCTTTACGCTTCGACGATTGCCTTTCAGTGGCTAGCGGTGGCCGTCGTTGCATGGCGGGCATGGGCCCGGGGGTTGGGCCTCGACGAGTTAGGCTTGGTGATCCATGGGCGTCTGCGGATCGTCATTGCTTCGATTGTCGGCGCCGCGACGTTGGGAGGCTTGCAGTGGCTCAATTTGCGCCGAATGGGCCGGTCGTCAGGCAAGGCGCGCGAATTCATGCAGGCGCTCGCGGAGCGAATCCTGCCGCAGTCGGCGGTTGAATTGCTTCCCTACTTGGGGCTGGCCATCACGGCGGGACTGTGCGAAGAGTTTCTGTATCGCGGCTTTGCGATGGCGGCACTGGCTCGGGCGGGTCTCCCATCCTGGGGCGTCGTGCTGCTGTCCTCGGTGTTTTTCGGGCTGGCACACCTCTACCAGGGGCGCGGTGGGTTGGTAAGCACATTGGTCATCGGAACAGTTTTCGGAACGGCTCGAATCGCGTACGATGGGATGGTTCCGGTGATGGTGTGGCACTTTGCCGTCGATGCAGTGGCGGGCATTGCCGGGCCGAAGTACCTGCTCAAACAGGTACCGCCGCTAAGAGAAGAGATTTCCACAATTCAGTGACATGTAGTAACCTTTATGACAACAGCCAGCCCGGCCGCACTTTCCGCAGAGACGATTCGCCGTGCCCTCGGTGAATTTCAGTTAGAGGTAAACGACAAACAAGTCCTGCAAATTCAAAGATATATGGCGCTTTTATTGGCGTGGAATGAGAAAGTAAATCTGACTGCGATCCGCGACCCGCTCGAGATACTATATCGTCATTTTTGCGAGAGTATGTTTGCCGCTGTTGCTGTACCTGTGGAAAACGGTCGGCTCGCCGACGTTGGTTCTGGCGCCGGATTTCCAGGGATTCCGCTCAAAATCATACGCCCTGAGCTCCTGACCTTCCTGGTCGAGTCGAACATGAAGAAGGTGACCTTTCTAGCGGAAGTCGTTAGGAATATAGAACTTAGCGACGCACGGGTTCTGGTCAGTCGCTATGAGGAGCTGGGCGAGGAGATCACGCCAATCGACTTTGTCTGTTCGCGCGCTCTGGGCGGATTTGAACCATTTTTAGCCTGGGCCGCCTCGGAACGCGTTGCAGCTAAACAAGTTATCCTATGGATTGGCGGCCGTGATTTGGACGCGGCACGACGCGGCGCGGCCTGGGAATGGCGCGAACCGATCGCGGTCCCTCATTCTCTACGTCGATACCTGCTCGTCGGCACACGGAAGAGCGGGACTGTCGACGCAACGACCTGAAACATAAGGATTTCTGGGAATTCAACGCAGTTGTGACCTTCGAGTCTCTTCGCTGCAAGATTCAACCATTCAACTGGGTGTAGACGTTCCACGTGAAACAGCGGGAATGGACGCCTCGGGTTCTTTGTCGTATCCGGGACACATACCTGATGGCGACTCGCCCGAAGCGACCCGTTCCACGTGGAACACACGTTCACCTGAAAAAGTTAAGCTACGAAATTGGAGATCTCAGAACCTCTCCCGTGAAACATGAGCCTTGCATGCGCTGAGAAGGCGGCGTTGTATCTCTCGGTCTGGAACCCGCTGTGCCGCTGCTAACCCCTCAGCTCACTAGGCAAGCGCTCATCCGGTTCCACGTGGAACAAATGCGTCTGGGCAACCGGATTTTGTTCCACGTGAAACATCGAATCAAGTCGCCTGGGACGCGGGTCCATTCGTCTTCCTCGTAGCTCCACATGGAACAGTTTTGCGGTTCGGTATCGGTCGCCGATGTTTCACATGGAACACCCGTCCAGACGACCGCAGTGCGTCGCCACTGTTCCACGTGGAACGTTCGCAGGATCGGTTCCACAGCTGGCCCAGTGTTCCATGTGAAACAAGTTGCATCCTGCACGCGATTCTGCTAAGTTCTCGCCGTTCGGGGGACTCGTTGGCGCGAATTATCGCGATTGCGAATCAAAAAGGTGGCGTTGGAAAGACCACCACCGCAGTGAATCTGGCGGCCTGCCTCGCTGCCTCCGAACAGCCGACCCTTCTCGTTGACTGCGACTCGCAGGCTAACGCCACTGCCGCCATCGGATTCGCAAAGGACCCCTCCAGGAGAACGCTATACCATTGCCTCATCTTGAACGAGGCCTTCGACAAAATTGTCCAGAAGTCGCAAGTAGATGGTCTGGATGTCGTCCCCGCCGACAAAAACCTCGCTGGCGCAGCCGTAGAGCTGGTAACGGCCGAAAACCGCGAATATAAACTGCAGGCATTCCTCAACGAGATCAGAGATCGATATAAATTCATCATCTTGGATTGCCCACCTGCGCTCGACCTACTTACGTTGAATGCGCTGGTTTCCGCCAGCGCCGTGCTCGTACCAATCCAATGCGAGTATCTGGCGCTCGAAGGAGTATCCGAATTGCTGGATACGTTGATGAGGATCCGGCGCACGCTGAATCCCAGCCTCGAGATCGAAGGTATCTTGCTCACCATGTACGACGAGCGAACCACTTTATCCCGGCAGGTAGCCACCGATTTGCGCAGTTTCTTTGGCACACAGGTCTTTCAGAGCGTTATTCCACGCAACGTAAGGCTCGCCGAGGCGCCAAGTTTCGGGAAACCCATTATTTTTTACGACATTCAAAGCAAGGGGGCGGAGGGTTATACTCAACTCGCCCAGGAGGTCATTGCCAATGACGCGAAACGCACTGGGCCGAGGGCTAGGAGCGCTGATTCGGGAGCCTGAGCAGGTTCCCACGCCGCCATCGCCCGCAGCAGCATCGACGCAGCCCGCCGTTCAACCGCACGCCACGACAAGCGGCAGCGCTGCGGCCGCCGTACCTGCGCGCGAGGTCATCCACGCGGGGCCACACCAAATTGACATCGACTTGATCGAACCGAGCCCTTACCAGCCGCGCACGCGTTTTCGCGAAGAAGCGCTCGATGAGCTTGCGCGCTCGATTAAATCAAGCGGAATTATCCAGCCTTTGGTACTTCGTCCTATCGGCAACCGTTATCAATTGATTGCCGGCGAGCGCCGCTGGAGAGCTGCTCAACGTGCGGGCTTGACCAAAGTCTCCGCCATCGTTCGTCAGGTTCCCGACGAGTTAGCCCTGGAAATGACGCTGGTTGAAAATATCCAGCGCGAAGATCTAAACGCCATCGAGGCTGCCCGCGCATTTGAGCGGTTGATGGACGAATTTCAGCTCACCCAGGAGTCCGTAGCCGAGCGCACCGGAAAAGACCGCGCCACGGTAGCCAATTCCATTCGCCTGCTGAAGCTCGAGCCCACGATCCAGGATTGGATCGAAGAGGGCAAGTTGACCGCCGGCCACGGCCGTGCGCTCCTGGCGGTAGCCGATCCGCCGCTAAGGATGCGCTATGCCCAGCGCGCCTCACGCGGCGGGCTGACAGTACGTCAGATCGAAAGGCTGGCATCCCGCCGCTCGCGCACGGCTGCTCCCGCCGCAGAGATTCATATGGACGCTAACATTCGCGCCGCCATCGATGAAATGCAACGCCACCTGGGAACCAAGGTCCTTCTTCGCCACAAGACGAAAATGCGCCCAGGCCAGCTCGTACTCGAATACTACGACGACGCACAGTTAATGGGAATTTATGATCGGTTGATGAAGTAGCTCCGCAATCTTGCGAAAATAACGCTGGGAAAACAAACCTGTCCGCACGTTCCACCGTATCCTTTGGACAACTCCGCGTGCGCCATCCGTTGACTTGCGTGCGCCGAGGTCTAGAGTAAGAGAGTCGCTCTAGGAGAAAAAGTCATGGCATGGAAGTGGCCCGGTTCCTCAAAAGATGGCTCTAGCGAAGAGTGGACCGGCTTTATCGATCAAGGGGTAACGCTCGAAGGCACGCTGCAGCTCACAGGCACGTTCCGCATCGACGGCAACGTGCGGGGCAACATCATCTCGGAGCAGACTGTCGTTCTCGGTGAAGGCGCCAAAGTCGAAGGCCAGATTGAAGGAAACCGCGTGGTGATCTCCGGGCGCTTCGACGGCGTGATCTTTGCAAAGGGCCGTGTCGAGATTCAAGCCAAAGGCGTGGTCACAGGTGAAGTACACTCGCCGTGTATGGTGATTGACCCGGGCGGAATCTTTGACGGCAGGTGCCACATGCTGGCCTCTTCAGACGCGGCCTCGGGTGTAACGATTCCGATTCGGGCCGCCAACCAAGCCTAAACAGGAAGGTCACGAAGCTTTGGCGGCCTCCACAGCAGTTACCAACCAATATATTATAGATTAGCCAAGGACTTCGCGGCGGGTGTCTTATTCCGCTTCTCCGTTGGGATGAGAGCCGTAGTAAGCACCAGTTCCCGCGACGAGGCAGGTTGACACGTCGTTACCGGGCGACTATCGTTCGAGATGAATTTCGCGAAAGGCTTTCAGCATGAAGATTTTGGTGGTTGGCGGCGGAGGCCGCGAACACGCGCTGGTCTGGAAGCTAAAGCAGACCTCGCGTGTGGAAAAGATCTGGTGCGCTCCCGGTAACGGTGGAATTGGCGCGGATGCGGAGTGCGTTTCGAGCGAAGCAAGCGACGTCGCCGCCCTTGTGGCGCTGGCAGAAAAACTTCGCCCGGATCTGACCATTGTCGGCCCAGAGCTGCCGCTGGTGAACGGAATCACCGACGCGTTCGCGCACCGAAACTGGCCCGTCGTCGGCCCTTCCCGCCAAGCCGCGCAGCTTGAGGGAAGCAAGATTTTTTCGAAAGAGTTTCTTCTTCGCCACAACATTCCAACCGCAAAAATGTATGGCGCTTACGACTCGCCGCAGGACGCGTACGCGGCACTCGTCAACGTGGACTACCCACTGGTCATTAAGGCCGATGGATTGTGCGCCGGTAAAGGAGTCGTCTTGGCGGATGATCACCAGGCGGCGCGACGCTTCATCGAGTCCGCAATGGAAAAACAAGAATTAGGCCCGGGAGACCGCCGGGTCCTGCTGGAGGAAACATTACAAGGCGATGAGCTGTCCTTCATCATCGTGACGGACGGCGAGCGCTACGCGCCCATGGTTCCGACCCGCGATCACAAACGAGTCCATGACGGAAATCGAGGGCCGAACACTGGGGGCATGGGCGCTTATTCCTCAGACGATCTGTTGCGGGCCAGCTTGCGAGATACGGTGATTTCGACGATTGTCGAACCCACTCTAAGTGGCTTGGCAAGCGACCGAATTCCCTATC
>DASXMM010000265.1:0-5882 GCA_036495665.1 Candidatus Acidiferrum sp.
CCCCCGAATCAGGGTGCCGATAGTAGTGTGCCGCCGTTCCGAACGGCAAGCCAAGATTCCGTGGCAAGCAACGGCCTGTGAGGAAACCGAAACCGAGCCAATTTCACGCCATAATGACTTTATTTCGGAACCGCCGCGCAGCTACGGTAAGAAGGAACGCCCCCATAGCAAATAGCGCCAAACCATCAATCCAGAGGTGCTGAATCCCCGCACCCCGAAGTATCACGCCGCGCGTGATGTTGATGAAATAACTAGCCGGAACGAAATAACTAAGCGCACGAAAAACAAGCGGCATCGTCTCGCGCGGGAAAATGTATCCCGAAAAGAAAATACTCGGGAGAATAGTCAGGAATGCGAGTTGCATCGCTTCACCCTGCGAGTTCGCTTTGCTGGAAATGAGAATCCCCAGCGAAAGTGAAACAAAAATATAAGGCAGCGAGAGAAAAGCCAAAAGAAAAACGCTGCCGTGGATCGGAACTCTAAAAGCAAAGCGCATCGCAGCGAGGATCAGGCACAACTCAAAGAAACCAATGCCGAAATACGGAAGCAATTTGCCGAGTAGTAGCCCATAGGGCTGCACGGGCGTTACAAAAAGCTGCTCGAGAGTGCCGCGCTCCTTTTCACGCACAATGGCGAACGCCGTGAGAAACGTAGTAACGTTCAGCAACAAAATAGCCGTAAGTCCCGGCAGAAAAAAATTAGGCGACCGCGAATCCGGATTAAATAGAAGCTGCGGCCGCATATCCACGGCAAACGTTGCGCGGTCCGGAAGAACGCGGCGCAGAGACTCGTCAAGTCCGATCGAGGTCGTAACATTAATCGCAATCCCCGCAACCGATGAGTCCGAGCCGTCGATGAGCACAAGCACCTGCGCGCTCATCCCATGAAGCAGCCGGTCCGAATAATCAACGGGAATCTTCACGCCTACGCGCGCCTTTCCGCTGATGATCTCGTCGTTCATGTCATGATCGCTCTCGACGTAGCGCACGATGTGGAACGTGTCGGAATTCTTCAGCCGGTCCAGCAGTTCGCGGCTTTCGCGCCTCCCGTCGGCATTAAAAACCACCGTGTTAACCTGCCTCACGTTGGTATCAATGCCGAATCCGAGAAGCACCATCTGCAGAAGCGGAATGATCAGCGAAAAGAAAAGCGTCCCAAAGTCCCGGCGGACGTGCAGAATCTCCTTGTAAAAAATCGCCCCGAAGCCGCGAAACGCGTTACGCACGCGCCGCCTCCTGCAGAGCCTGATGCTTGTAAGTGAGCTCTACAAACACGTCCTCAAGGCTGGGCGCCAGCGGACGAATTTCCGCCACCGCGATTCCGTTCTTCGATAGCTGCTCGCGAATCTCGTCAAGGCTCAGGCGGTCCTCGATCAGCGCGTGGATCGACTGCCCAAAGATCGTCGCGCTGCGTATACCCGGAATACTCCGCGCGAACCGCAACGCCCGCGTCACTTCCGGAGTCGTGATTTCCACGCGAATCGTTCCCGCCGGCTGAACGTCCGGCAGTTCGCGCAAAGAATTCGGCGTGCCATCCGCAATCAGCTTCCCGTAGTAGATGTACGCCACATGGCTGCACCGTTCCGCCTCATCCATGTAGTGCGTGGTGACAAAAAAGGTAATCCCGTGCGCGGAAAGTTCAAACAAAAGATCCCAAAGCTGACGCCGCGCCACCGGGTCAATCCCGGCTGTCGGCTCATCCAGAAAAAGCAGCTTAGGTTCGTGCAGCATCGCGCAGCCCAGCGCCAGCCGCTGCTTCCAACCGCCCGAAAGCTGCGCCGAAAGCCGGTTCATGTACGGCTCCAGCTCATTCATCTGAACGGTCTCGTCAATCCTCCGTTTCAGACGGGCCGCATCGAGCCCGTAAACGCGCCCGTAAAATTGCAAATTTTCGGCAACGGTAAGATCGGGGTACAGGCTGAAATTCTGCGACATGTAACCAATACGCTGCCGCACTTCCTCGGAACTCGTCCGCACATCCAGCCCTTCGACATGCGCCTCGCCGCTGCTAAGCGGCAGCAGCCCTGTAAGCATCTTGATGACGGTCGTCTTTCCGCTACCGTTCGGCCCGAGAAAACCAAAAATTTCGCCCTTCTCCACGCGAAAGCTCACGTCATTCACTGCGGTAAAGTGCCCAAAACGCCGCACCAGATGTTCGGCCGCTATGGAAGCTTGGGAGGGGTTCTGCGCAGAACCGGCAGGAGAAGATACCACGATCTAATTTCCAGCTTTCAATTTCACGTCGGCAGCCATTCCCGCAAGTACGTGCCCCGCCGGATCATTGATCCGGATCTTCACGCCAAAAACCTGGTGTACCCGTTCCTCGCGCGTTTGCACGTTCCGCGGCAAAAATTCCGCCTGCTGATTAATCTGCTCCACCACTCCATCAAAGACCGTTTTTGGAAACGAATCCACCCGCACTTCCGCTTTTTGCCCAACCTGCACGCGCCCAAGCTCCGTCTCGGGAATATAGATCCGCACATAAATTTGATCCGCTTCAAGCAGCGTCGCTACCGGAGTATTTGGCGCGATAATGTCGCCGGGGCGTACATCGAGAACCTCAACCGTTGCAGCAGACGGCGCCACCACCTGCCGCTCTCGAAAGCGAGCCTGATCGTACGAGTAAGCGGCCTTTGCCAGGTCAACGTCTTCGTGCCGGTTGCCGCGCTCGTACTTTTCCAGCGTCGCCATCGTTTCCAGATAGTGCGCTTCGGCCGAGGCAACCTCCTCGGGACGGTAGCCGCGCCTCAACTCGTCAAGCTTGTGCTGGTAATTTTGCTGTTGCGCCAAAGCCATCTTCCAATTCGCCTCAGCCGTATCGCGTTGCTGCTTGGACACCAGATCTTTTTCCGCCAGTGCCTCATAGCGTTGGAAATCAAGCCGTGTCCGAACCTCGTCGGCTGCGGCCCGCTCAACGTCGGACTGCGCGGCGTCGATGTCCTCTTTCCGGTAGCCGTTCTTTTTCAGCTCATAGTCAGCCTTCGCTTGCGCCGCAGCCGCGCGGGCTTCCGCAATTTCCTCGGGCCGAAAACCTCGCTGTGCTTTTTCAGCCGCCGCGCGTGATTGGTCCAGCGAGGCCAGCAGTTCCTTGTCGTCAAACGTGATTAGAATCTGGCCAGGCTGAACTCTGTCGCCCTCGCGCACAAGAATCTTGTCGATGCGCCCTCCCACTTTGGAGCCCACGCGGATGTCGCGCGCTTCCACGGTCCCCGAGCCCTGCAGCGTGTTATCGCGCCGAAACCACGTCGCATAAACCGTTGTCGCGCCTAAAACCGCGGCGACCAGAATAAAAATGACGATAGGCTTGCGTTTCATAAATCAATCTCCACACGTAAACGGCGGAATTCCGGCTAGTATGGCTTCCGGTTGGTGCGAAACTTCTGCATTGCGCGGCGCCAATCCGGACCACAACACGTTGAATGCGGACTCCATCCGCGGATGCAGCGTCGCGTCACCTTGAACCGCCCACATCAGAAGTGTTCCAAAGATGGTTTGCCGAAAAACCTGGGCGATCTCCGACGCTGGAAGGTCGCTGCGAATTTCCCCGCGTTCCTGGCCGAGCCGAACGATTTCCGTATGCAGCGCTTGGACGCGTCTCTGCAAATCGCTCATCCCTTCGCGGACAGGCGTCGTGGAAAGATAAGCCTGTAGAAGAGTCCGTACGATGGCCGGGTTGCGGATCGGCTCTTGTGTCATGCGGACGCCCAACGAACGGAGAAACTGCGGCATCGGTTCACCGCTACCCCGCGCTTCTTCGACCATCTCCTGCAACTTCGCGAGTTGCATCTCGCCGAAGGCCAGCAGAATGTGGTCCTTGCTCGGGAAATAGTTGAAAAACGTTCCCTTGCCGACGTCCGCTGCCTCCGTGATGTCTTCCACGGTTGTTTCTGCAAACCCTTTTCTTGCAAAGAGATCCATCGCCGCTCGGAACAGCCGCTCACGCGTTTCCACGCTTCGGCGCTCCCGGCGCCCGTGAGACTGTCGCGCAGCCGATTTCTTAGCTGTTGAAGCTTTTGTATTTGGTTTCTTGGTCATCAATTATTGACCTTCGTTCATAAATGACTGTAGGTCATAAATGAATGAAAGTCAAGTAAAATTCCGGGCTCTCCGTTCCCCTGCTCTAAAATACGAAAGCCCGGCAATCGCCGGGCATTCGCTCTTCCCGAATTGTCTCGCGCTATTCCTTCGAAATTATTCCTTCAAGGAGTTCGGATCGGACAGATTCTTCGGCGACTTCCGGTTCAGATACGCCACCATCTTCTGCGCTGGGGGTGGAACAGCAACCGCGCCGTGGAAGATGATGTCTTCAGCGCTCACCTTTTTTCGGTAGACGCGCTCGTTGCCATCGTTGTCAGGTCGAACCGTCGAGCCCTCAAGCGAGACCCCGGCAAACAGCCCGCGGGCGCGCGAATACGTGAGAACCTCAGCGCGCATAGTAGCATCCGTCTCGGCCGAAGCGTCCCGGCCCTTGGGTCCGGCCGCTGCGGAGGCATCCGCGCCGAGTTTCACCTTGCTGCTGAGGATGGAGTGCGCCCCGCGCGGATTCATCACCAGCAGAACGAAATCGGTCGCTTGCCCGCCAATCTGAAACCCGATGCTGCCGCCTTCCAACGCCATCATCGTCGGAGCGCTCCAAGGTCCAGTAAAGTGTTCGCCGCTGCGGCAAGTCATCGCCCCGCGCCCGTAGCTTCCGCCCACAACAAAGGCGGCTTTCAGGACCGAGGGATAGATGATGACGCACTCGGCTTTATCGATGAGGTCCTGAGGGATGTCATCGGGAATGTCCATAATCTCCTTGATTACGGTGCCGCAATTTTCAAGGCGATCCGCTTCTTTTTGGTCCGTGCGTGACAACAGCGGCGGGGCAATCATCGCCAGCGCCATGAAACAAGAACCAATTCGCTTAATCAAATTCCACCTCGCTGAAATTTACTCGCTGAGATTTACCGGGATAAAGTAATTGACTGGGTGTAGTAATGATAGGTTGCCCAACGTTTGCGCGCAACCTACAGTTCTAAGGCCAGCATCTGACGCTGGCTTGAACTCCGCGTAACAGTTACGTAGATGCCGCCTGCGGAAAAAATGTTGCGCACCTTTCGTCTATACTTTCACGTACGGCGATGCGTCGCCGATTGTTGGCATTCGATAGGTGCCATCGATAGGCAGAGGATACATGCGATCACCAGAGGCTCTTGGATGGCGCGCCACGGCTTTGGCTCTTGCCGTTGCCGTTTGCTTTTTTGCCGCGCCAGGCGTTGGTGCGCAATCCAATCCAGATGGCGTACCAGCATGTTGCGCGGCGAAGACTGGAGCGAAGCACGCGGACCGCTCAAGCGTGCGGCCGGCAGCGCTGCGGTTTGGCGAGCGCGCCGATGCGCTGCTTGAAGCAGCGCCGCCGAGCAAGGGCGATTGGGGCCTCGTCATCGTCGACGCGCAAACGGGAGAAACCCTCTTCGAGAAAAACGCCGACGGCTACTTCGTTCCGGCTTCCAACATGAAACTCTTCACTACGGCGCTGGCGCTCGCCAAACTCGGCCCGGACTACAAATTTCACACCACTCTCGAAACGCGCGGCACGATTTCGGCCGATGGCACTCTCTCCGGCGACGTGCTCCTCGTTGGCCGAGGCGATCCAAATCTTTCCAACCGCAAATTCCCCTACGAGCTGAAAGAAGAGTTCGATGGGCCACCCGAAAGAGCGCTGGCCGAGTTGGCTGATTCGCTCGTGGCCCGCGGCGTGAGAGAAATTTCCGGCGACGTAGTTGGCGACGACAGCTATTTCCCTCGCGAACGCTACCCGAACGGCTGGGAAATTGACGACATGGTATGGGAATACGGCGCGGCAATCTCCGCCATCGTAGTCGACGACAACACCGTGGCTGT
>DASXMM010000266.1:0-15472 GCA_036495665.1 Candidatus Acidiferrum sp.
GACGTTTTCGATGACGCTAAAGATGGCGGTCGAGGCGCCAATGCCCAACGCCAGCGTCACCATCGCGATGATGGCGAAGCTCGGGCTCTTCCTAAGGTTGCGCGCGGCAAAATGGAGATCCTGCCAGAGTGAGAACATATCTGTACCTCCGTTGGGACCGCTCGTGGTTGCTCGATAAGAAGACGTTCTCACACCCCAATTAGTTCCCGTCTAGCCGCGGAACTGCCACAACATTCTTGGGTGTTCTCCATTGGACGCCACAAACGAACGGAAGTTTGTCCGCCGCGCCGTAAGCGAACGCAGCGCCGGGAATTTCGGATGCGGCGTACCGTAGCGTAGCGGCGCCTTCCAGGCGCCGTCCTCCTGCGGTGTCCCTCTGGCCGAGGGACGCGGTAAGAAAAACGAGACGCGTGTGGCTGGTTAAGCGGCGTTTTCGGGGCGGAAGACGCGCTGGAAGCGCGGGCCGGTGAATTGAACGCCGACGAGGCGCTCCCCTTGCGTAGGAGCTTCGACGACGTGGACGACTCGACCGGAGGTCGAGAAGTCCGCCTCCGTGCGGCGCGAGGCGTAGCGCGAAAAGGGGATGCGGATTTCGAGGTCAGAGCCAATTGCGAGGTCGAAACGCGTCACGAAAGCGGCGCCACTGCGGCATAAATTTTCGCTGGAAGTTTCTTCTTCAAACACAACCCCGCGGCTATCGCGTCCCCGCACCCTCAGCGGGAGCCGGACGGCGATTCTACGCTCCGAGCGCTGCTTCGAGGCGGTCTGCGTTTGCGTTTGCGTCAAAGGGACCATGGGCTGGGTCCTCTTTCCTGGCGTCCGCAACGCGGCCTGGGTCTTCGGCCACAGTGCGTTCAGAATTTTCCACGACCGACGAACGGCCGACGTTCGGGCCAGCCTGCGAACGGCTCGCTCCTGCGGCGGCTCGGCTCTCGAAGAAGGTTTCCACCTTCTCGACAACCTCGCTGGGCGTTCGCGCCGCATGCACGATTCGACGAAGCTCGCTGCCGTTCCCCACGCCATGAGTAAACCAGCAAGCGAACTGCTTCATTTTGCCTATACCATCGGGCAGGTTGGCAGCACAAATTTGCCTATAGTAGCCAGAAAGTAACTGATGCCGGTGGTCCTCGGTGGGTGTGTCGTAACGGCCACTCGCGGCATATTGCTCCATTTGCCGGAAAATCCACGGGTTGGTAGCGGCCGCCCGCCCAATCATCACCGCGTCGCAGCCAGTTTCGCGAACCATCCGCTCCGCATCCTCGGGCGTGTTGATGTCGCCGTTACCGATAACAGGAATCTTCACCGCCTGCTTCACCGCCGCGATAATCGACCAGTCCGCCGCCCCCGCATAACCCTGGCAGCGCGTCCGCGGGTGAACAGCAACTCCCTCGACTCCCATATCTTCCGCCATCCTGGCCACTTCGACGGCTACGATGGACTTATCATCCCAGCCGGCTCGAAACTTCACTGTAAGTGGGATGCGAACGGCAGCCCGAATGGCGCTAAAGATCTCGCCAAGCAACGGCAGATCCCGCAGTAACCCGGACCCGCCGCATTTCACTACTTTCTTGGCTGGGCATCCAAGATTGATATCCACCGCGTCGTAACCCAAATCTTCCACCATCTTTGCCGCTTCGGCCATCACCTGCGGATTGGCGCCAAACAGCTGCGCCGTAATGGGATGCTCATCTTCCTGGAAGTAGAGGTAGCGCAGCGTCTTAGCCGCGCTCCGCGTAATCCCTTCGGAGCTGGTGAACTCCGTCATCAGAAGCCCGCAACTCCCTAACCCGCGAATCACGCGCCGGAAAAGCGTGTCGGTGACGCCCGCCATAGGCGCAAGCACTGCCGCAGGACGAATCGTCAGGTCACGAATCTGAAAGCTAGCCGGAATCATGCGCTCGCTCATGGGTAGATCCAGTCTAGGCCGGGCGGGGACGCCGTGGCAAGAAGATCGAGGCGTCGGGTTCGGGCGCGCGTGGAGGTTGACAGTCGACAGCTGAAGGTCGAAAGGGAGGTGAGGAAACCGCCCCAGCACGGCGACAGCCGGCAGTTTGCAGCCGACACTGACTGGAGGGGGTACCCCACACCCCCGTTGTGCAGGAAAGAGTGCGTACGCCCATGAAAATAATGGGGTTGCGGCGATTCCTGCATGTACGAAAGGGAGCGCACTGGGCCTCGCCATACCCTACCCCGGGTCTACAGAGAAGTGCGAAGTAAGCGCATGAAAATAATGGGGTTGCGCGCCTTCGTGTGTGACCCGTTGTCCCCGAAGATGGAGCGATTTTGATGCACCATGCGGGTCGGCTCAGGGTAGACGGTTGGACCCAGTCGTGGTGGACGTCGATCAAAGAAGTAGCGCAGAGGGGTTTGGGATGCTGAGGCGGGCTGGTGGGCGATTATCATGTTACACGCTAACATGACTTTTACTATCCTGTCAAGATATTAATGAGAGCTGTTCGAATGAACGGTGGAAAAGTGTGGAAAACTTTGGGAGCCGGGAAATTGAAAGACTCCGCACGGTCGCCCCCTTGAAGCACTGATATCGTGATATCATGACGAGATGGCACAACTCATCGTTCGCAAGATTGAGGATGAGGTGAAGGACAACCTGCGGCGGCGGGCGCGGAGGCACGGGCGAAGCGTCGAGGAAGAGGTGCGTGAAATCCTGCGCGACGCCACGAAGCGCGAGGGCCAAAGAAACAGGCGGTTGGGAACGGCGATTGCCAACCTCTTTCGTACTGCCGGACTTAAGCTCGGCGAGGAAATCCGCGAACTGCGAGAGATCGAGATCGAAGCGGCGGACTTCGGGGAATGATCGTCCTGGACACCAACGTCATCTCGGCGTTGATGCGCAAGGAACCGGAAAAACCGGTAGTGAGGTGGCTGGACGCGCAGCCTGCGCCATCGGTTTGGATCACGGCCATCACGATCATGGAGATTCGGTTCGGATTGCAAACCATGCCGAAAGGCCGGCACCAGGACGGATTGATCAGGGCGTTCGATTTGATGCTCAGAAATATAATTGAGGGGCGTATCGCTCCGTTTGACGCGGAAGCTGGGACGCAGGCCGCGGAACTGATGGCTCAGCGGAAGCGACGAGGCCGACCCGCAGAGGTGCGCGACACAATGATTGCTGGCATCGTGCTAGCGAACCGGGCGACGCTCGCGACTCGGAATATTCAGCATTTCGAGGATTTGCCGCTGACGGTGATCAATCCATGGGTGATTTAGAGTGAGGTGCTAAGCGTGACAGGAGGTCGCGCGGCCCGAAAGGATAAATCGGGATAGTCAGACTACGGTCGAGAAGCCCCACACGCAAAAGCGCGTGTGGGGCACCTCGCAAGACGCACTACGCGAGCGCACGTCGTCCGGCGATCTACTGCCCCGGATCGCCGGCGCAACTCACATGGTCGTTCCAGTCCACGAATGGGCCCTGGGGATTGTCCCGCCAGGCCCAGACGTGCAGTTCGAAGAACGCAGGTACGGTGAAGCGGTTCGGGGCGGTGACGAGCAGGAAGACTTGACCTTCCAGAACGGGAGGAGCGGAATGAGTCGCCAGCCAGGTTGCCGAGTCCACAATGAACTCGACGCCGACCAGCTTCATTTGACCGTTCGACGGCTCGTAGATCAACGCTTGCGGAGTGGTGGCATCAACGGTCCCGTTGAGCAGACTCATATTGACGTAGTGGATGCCCATGGCGCCATGATCCGAACCGCTGACGCAGCCGAATAGGGGGCCATATCCCGCCGCGATAGCCTTGTTGATATCCTGGTACTGCGACGTGTTAGTCCGAACAGTCTGGACAAGCTTGGCCAAGTTGGCCTGGTTGTCCTGTCCCGCTGGCTGCGTCTCGTGCTGACCCAGAGCAAACGAGGAAAGCGCCAAGAAGGCAATCAGCAGCAGGGACATTTGCACAGCGACAAACGATATCTTTTTCATGTTGCGATTCATGTTGTGACTCTCCTTATATTTCTTGTGGCGAGTTGCTCACAAAGGACGGCCTTGCCGATGCACTGCATCGTCGATTACTGAGCGCCCGCAGAAAACAACCGCACGTTCGCCGGTTCCTGAAGGAAGCGCAATACCTGGGGCCTCCATTCGTCCCCAAAGTTTTCTCCGTTGTTAAGCCCTTGAACAATAAGGGTCTTGGGGATCTTAGTCGACGGGTCTCCCGCGGTCCCCGAACTGTGATAGGCTCTTGGCAAGTTTGCTGAGCTGGCCCATGTCGTCCACTTCCTCAGGAGTCCGCGCGCTGCGCTTCGATGCTTTTGAACTGGACGTCCGCTCCGGCGAACTGCGGAAGCATGGGGTGAAGGTGCGCCTACAAGGCCAGCCGTTGCAGGTGCTGGAAGCATTGCTGAGGCAAGCAGGCAACGTAGTGACCCGAGAAGAGCTTCGGGGTCAAATCTGGAAGGCCGACACCTTCGTCGATTTCGACCACAGCCTGCACAACGCCATCGCGCGGACTCGCGAAGTGCTTGGCGATTCGGCTGAGACACCGCGCTACATTGAAACTCTTCCGCGCCGCGGATACAGGTTTATTGCGCCCGTAAAGGTAGAAGAAATTTCGGAGCTGCAGCCCTTCGTCCAAGACAAGCAACCCAGCGAAGTATCCGCTGACGTAAGGCCGAGCAAGTCTCACGCGCTGCTGGCCTTCGCGACGCTTGTCGTCGTCGTGATTGGCGCGGCTTTCTGGTTGGAGCGGACGGCTAATCGTCCTACAAGCGCGGCTCCCCGCTTGGACTCTATTGCGGTTTTGCCTCTCGATAACCTGTCGGGTGACGCGTCGGAGGATTTTTTCGTAGATGGAATGACGGATCAGCTGATCACCGATCTCGCCAAGGTCGGCTCCTTGCGCGTCATTTCCCGAACTTCTGTCATGCGTTACAAAGGGACAAAAAAGGGGTTGTCGGAGATTGCGCGGGAATTAAATGTTAACGCTATCGTGGAAGGTTCGGTCATTCGTTCAGGCCGACGCGTTCGAGTTACCGCCCAACTGCTCGATGCGCCCACGGACCAGCACCTATGGGCGGAGACGTATGACCGCGATCTTGGTGATGTCCTGAAGCTGCAGGGCGAGGTGGCGGACGCCATAGCGCAACGAGTCCGGGCGCAATTAACTCCCCAGCAGCAGACTAGCCTTCGCTCGGCTCGTCCCGTGAACCCGGCAGCCTACGACGCTTATCTTCGAGGACGCTTCTACTTCACGACGGCGTTCGACAAACCTGATTCGCTTCAGAAGGCGCAGTATCATTTCGAACAGGCGCTTCAAAAGGATCCGGACTTCGCGCTAGCTTATGCGGGGTTGGCAGACACGTATGTTTATTCAGCGTTCGCTGGACGGATGTCCCGGGATCGTGCGTATCGATCGGCGAAGGAAGCCATAGCAAAAGCGCAGGAACTGGACGACAGCATTGGGGAAGTCCACGACACCCTCGGCGTGCTGAGTTGGCGATTTGACTGGGACTGGGATGCTGCCGATCGAGAGTTCAACCGCGCCATTGCGCTGGCACCGAGTTATAGCTGCGCGCATGAGGATCGCTCCATGTTTCTAGCCTTCCGTGGCCGACGCGCCGAGGCTCTGGCCGAGATCGCCCAGATTGATCAACTGGATTCAGGCCCCAGCGCTGCTGATACGGAATCAGCAGCTTATTACGGACTGCGGGATTACCCGAATTTGATTGAATCGGGCCGAAGAGCGCTGCTTGTAGACCCGAATGGATGGTCTCAGCACGCCTATCTAGGCGTTGGTTACGAGGGTGAGGGTAAAATTCAGGATGCAATCTCGGAGTACGAGAAGGCGGTTAAGATGTCTGACGGCGATCCGGACACCATGGTTTCGCTGGCGCACGTATATTCAGCCGCCGGAAAAAGGGCCGAAGCGCAGAAGATTCTTCGTGACTTGGAGCGAAAATCGAAAGCCGCCTCCAATTCGCCGTACACGATGGCAACCATATATGCCGGGCTTGGTGACAACGACAGAGCATTCGAGCTGCTGGACAAAGCTTACTCGGAAAAGTCTTTGGATATTTCCTGGTTCCTCACCGCTGACTTGCGGATTGACAGTCTGCGCTCGGACCCGCGATTTGAGGCATTCCTGCATAGGGTTGGCGTCGTTCGATGAAATCGCCGGGCGCCGCAGACGGTTCAAGCCCTCCAATGGTTGAACGTCTCGATCCCCGCCCCAAGCGAAACTCCGCTTCATTGAGATATTTCCCTTAGGGACCGCCCTTCCCCGCGTCGTCTCCACGAGGTGCGCTATGATTTATTGCCTTGGGACGCCGCGACAATGCGCAGCCTCCGCGAAAAACTTCGGCTCCGCTGAAGAGCTCCAGCCTGTTTGCCATTGTGACCTGTTTCTTTTTCTCGGGCGCGGCAGGCCTCGTCTATCAAGTCGCCTGGAGCAAAGCCCTCGGCCTCACCTTCGGGCACACGGTTTACGCAGTAACTACCGTTCTCGCCGTGTTTATGTGCGGCATCACCGCTGGCAGCGCGTACATCGGCCGCTGGAGCGAGCGGCGTGCCAACGCGATATTTCTTTACGCGCAACTTGAACTTCTTGTCGCGGCCACCGGCGCGCTGTCGCTCGGCGGCCTCGCTGCCGTGCGCTCCATTTACCTGGCCGTTTCGCCCTCCACTAGTTCGGGACTTCTCTCGCTCGCTCTGAGATTTTTCGGCGCCGCCGTAGTGCTCTTCGTTCCAACTTTCTTGATGGGCGGCACATTTCCCGTCCTCGTTCGCGGTGTGACGCGCCATTCCGCCGAACTCGGATCGCGCATCAGCCTTCTCTATTGGGTCAATACGCTCGGCGCTGTCGCTGGCACGCTTGCATGTGGATTTGTTTTTCTTCCGGCCCTCGGCCTTCGCGCTACGATCGCCTGCGCGGTCGCTCTCAACATCCTCAGCGGTGTGATTGCTCTTCGCTTGGGGAACGCCGTCAACCCGGCGGAGTCCCGCACGCACTCAGAGTCGGGTACCGCGCCGACTGCGGGCAATCAAAAACGTTCGGTAAATCTCCTTCTTCTCGCCTTCGCCATTGTCGGCAGCACCGCATTCGCCTACGAAATCGCATGGACGCGCCTTCTGGCAATCAGCATCAGCAGTTCCACCTACGCTTTCACGCTTATGCTCGCGACGTTTCTCTCGGGGACCGTGATTGGCAGCGCCTGTTTCCAGCGATTCGCCTCGCGCTCGCGCCCAATATCACTCGCTACGTTTTCGTGGACGCAAACTTTTACCGCCATCACCGCACTATCCTCGTTGCTACTTTTTCGGTGGAGCCCGTCCATCGTTCCCCCGTTGCTCCAGGCCACGCACCAGTCCTTCGGCGGCCTCGTCCTTGCACAGTTTGCCGTGAGCGCTCTCACAGTTCTTCCGGTGGCCGTCGTCTTCGGCTTCAATTTTCCTGTCGTGCTCATACTAGTGAAAGACCTCGCGGGCGCGAACTCCGGCAGCTCCGAGGTCGTCGGCAAAGCCTATGCAGCAAACACCTTCGGCGCCATCGTTGGAGCGTTGCTCGCGGGTTTCTGGCTGGCTCCTTTGCTGGGCAGCTTTCGCCTGGTTGCCACCACCGCAGCGGTCAACGTGCTGCTTGCGCTGGCTCTTGCCTTTCGCGTTCCTCAGCGCAAATCCTTTCTTCTGGCTGCAAATGCAATTTGCCTCGCTGTTGCGCTTCTCGCCGTGGCGTCGTCTCTCTTCTACAACAAGGCGCTCCTCTCGCTCTCCGCCGTTCTTTACGGCAATTCCTACCACGGCCACTTGTCGCTCAGCGAGATCGCCAACGCCAACGATCTCGTCTTCATGGCCGATGGCGTCAATGATTCCATCGCCGTTTTCCGCTCCGATAATTACCTAGCATTGCGCGTCAACGGAAAAACCGACGCCTCCACCGGCGACGCCCGCACCCAGCTTCTCCTCGGCCATCTCGGCGCCGCATTCCATCCGTCGCCGCGCCGCGTTCTCATCATCGGTTTCGGCAGCGGTATGACCGCTTCGGCCGTCGCCCGTTATCGCGATGTCGAAAAAATCGATTGCGTTGAAATCGAACCTGCCGTGATCCGTGCCGCTCCATATCTCGAAACGCTGAACCGTGGCGTCCTCAGCGACTCTCGCCTGCACATCATTTTCGACGACGCGCGCAACTTCCTCCTCACCTCCCGCGACAAGTACGACCTCATCATCTCCGAGCCTTCCAACCCCTGGATCGCCGGCGTCGCCACTCTTTTCACCACCGAGTATTACGACGCCGTCCGGCAGAAACTCGCACCCGGCGGCATCTTCGTGCAATGGCTCCAGGCCTACTCCATTGCACCCGCCGACCTCCGCATGGTCGTCGCCTCTCTTGCGCCTCATTTCGCGGACGTGACTCTGTGGCACGCCGAAGGCCCCGATCTCTTGCTCCTCGCCCGTGCGGACGCTTCCTTGTTGCAATTCCGCCGCCTCCGTTCTCTGTGGCAGGACGATGCTCTCCGCGCCGATTTCGAACAAATGGACCTCCATCAACCGGAAGGCCTCGTCGCCTATTTTTCTCTCGATGACGCCGCCCTCCGGAGACTCGCCGCCGGCGGCGCGCTCAACACGGACAATCGCACCTTGCTCGAATACCACGCTCCGCGAACCATGCTTCGCGACGATCTCTTCGACGCCAATCAGGCACTCATCACTCAGCTTCGCACGTCGGTCCTTCCGTCTAATTTGGATCCGGCGGAAGTCCCGCGCGCGCTCGAAGCGGGCGCCATCGCCGCCCTCGATCTGAATGACAACTCCAATGCCCGAAGATTTCTCGATGCTCTCGCGTCTCAAGGGCAATCCGCAATTCGCTACGTCGCCGAAGGCCGCTTCGCCTTCACGCGCGATGCTCTCGCTCTTGCCAAGTCCAATTTCGAATCCGCGTTGAAGCTCGACCCTGGCTCGCTCGACGCCATGCACTGGCTCGCTGTCTCCGAGCACCGCGCCGGTGACGACCAATCCTCCCAGCAGCTGCTCAATCAGATCCTCGCCGCGCACCCGCGTTTTCTTCCAGCGCTAACCGACGAAATGCAATTCGCCGCCGATCGTTACGATTACCGCATCGCCCTGCTCGCCCAGTTGCAGCGCATGAAGGTAATCCCCCATCCTCCGGCCTCCGAATATTGCAGGCTGGGCGCGATCTGGATGAAGCTCGGCAATCTCCCCGAGGCGGAATCAATTCTGCTCCAGGGCCTTCTGAAGGACTCTTACAGCTACGCCTGCAACCTCGAACTCGGAGAACTCTTTCGCGAAACCGGCCGCTTCTCTCTCGCCCGCCAGAACTTCGAACTCGTCGTCCGTTTCTATCCCGATTACGACTCCAAGGTTTTCGTCGCCCTCGCCAGCGTCTACGGCTCCCTCGAGGAGCACGCCTCCGCCAACGCCATCCTCCGCAAGGGCCTCCGCCTCTTCCCCTCCGACCCTGCGCTCCAACTCGCCGTCAATTCCGCCGCTCCCAATCTCCGCTAGCTCGCGAAATACGCCTTGGACTTTCAATCCCCGGCCGTAGCTTGCCCGACGCCAGCAAATCCAGGGCCCGCAGCCGCCCAGTAAGTTCCGCCGCTGTCAGCCGTCGCACGCGGTAGAGCCAGCGCAGGAAATCCGTCGCGGGCCTCTCCCCTTTCTGCGAATTGCATTCCAAACAACACGAGACAAGGTTGCGATACGAATTCTGCCCCGACTGCACGCGCGGCACCACGTGATCCAGGCATCTCACCGTCGACGTGAGCCGCCGCAAGCAGTAAAAGCACTGCCCACGCTCCCGCGAGTGAATCGCCTGCCGCAACGCTTTGCTTTGCATAAAATCGGTCTCCTCCAACGTTGCGGCCAGGGCCTGTCCGTTCAACGCCCTCGCCCGCCCGTCCGCCCGGCCTCCCCGCTCGCGCCGCCCGGCTCCACCGAGCCACGCCTGCCCGTCCCGCATGCGCGCCGCTCGAATCTCCTCGGGCAGCCGCACCTCCACCACATGCCCCGCCTTGCTGCGTTGCACCAATCGCAACGCCCCCTGCTGAACGAGCCGGCGCACCGCTTCGCGCACCGGCCCCCCGCTAAGGCACGTACCGCGTCCCAGCGAGGCAATCGAAAAGTGCAGCCGCTGCTTCCCTTCCAGCCGGCTGTGCCGCACCAGATACGAATAGACCGCCCTCTCGATGACCGAGAGCCGCAGCCGCGGCACAAGATGATCCTCCATTTGTTTCCACACACGTACCGCATTGAGCTTTTTGCTCTTCATACTCTGTCTCCAATAAGAATGCTTTTCGTAGTTTGGAATCGGTCAGATCAATTAGCTTTGCTTCGGATACGCAAAACGCACGAGTACCGCAACGGGCCTATGGGCCACCAAACACACAACGACGGTCCTTCGGGTAGCGCCGCCATCTTGGCGGCTCTTTCCCTTCCCGTCGCGCATCGGAACTTAGCTGTAGTCGGTGAAATTAAGTAACTTCGAGATCTCAGAAGGCACAAGCCCAGCGAACCGGAGAGCCCGTGGCGGGCCGCCCGTAAAAACAAAAAGGGAGAGCTGTGTACCTCACAACTCTCCCAGAGACCAGCATATCAGATCGGTACCGTATTGCAAGCACTATTTTTTTCCAGCCAACACGATTCGTGACCGCGTCCAAAACCAGCCTCTCGAAGGTACACGACTAGCGGTCGTGGTGATCGTGGTCTCCGTCGTGGTCGCGGTCATGGTCGCGACGGTCCCGGTCATGGTCCCAGTGGTGGTCATGTTCACGCCGGCCGTGATCGCCATCCCAGTAGCCCACAAAGTATCGCTCCCCGTCGTGATGCGGTGCTACCCAACGAGCTCCTTCGTATGGTGGCCGCGTCCAGTACCCCTCATGCCATTTGTAATGGTGCCCGACTGGATACCAATAGCCTTCCACCCAACTATATTCGGGTGCTGGTCTTGGCGGCAAGACGTGAACCACTCGCGGCGGCGGTGGTGCGCCAATTACGATTCCTACCGAAACCTGCGCACGAGTTATCGAAACGCTGGCTAACAGCATGGATGCAAAGAATGTGGCTCTGATGAGACTCCGCATGTTGTTTGGACTCCTCCTGGTTCTAGTAAACCATAGCGCAGCAGAAGGGTTTGCCGAGCAGCAAGACATCCCTCGATGGCCAAAAGCTAAACGCTCGCCTCAATACCGAACATGCCAACTGCTGACACTCTCGGCTGAAATACAACGCCGCACAGGGGCTCAACGGCGATGCATAAGCTTCAAAAATAATTTCACGCAGCCTATATCATTCTCGCTCCCGCTTTCCCCCTATTGTCGGGGGGAAAAGGGCATGGCGAGCGAGCGTTTCGACGAAATACAAGTCGAAATCAGTGTCAAGCTGGGAGCGCTCAGAGTCACCCATGACCCCGGCGAACGACGCGAACTTCTGCGTGACGTAAGAAAACTAATCGCTGATCTTGAGAGTCTCGCATACGACTGGCCACAAGAAAACTCGAAACCTAAGCCTGAGCCGACCTGACGCCCCGCATCCAACTGCCCGTAACGCATCGAGGAGAACGATGGACCTTCGGCAGCGTTCTTGCTCCCAAGTTCTTCGTGGGCCGTGCCTTGGCAGAACGGAATACGCGGCGTGTCAGTTTTCGTGTGCGTTTCGCATGGACGCGGGGGGCAGTTCCAGGACGAACATGTCCGGTTTGCCGACTCATCAGGAGTTGACCCGCTTCTGACCGGGTCGAGCATTTGTGATAAGGCGATTTATCAATAGAAACCACCGCCACGAATCGAGGATGTACCCGCGCTAACCTTTCTTGGGTCCTGCCAGTCAAAGGAAGCAGATCGGACCTCGCCATTTTGGGCAATCGCTAGAATCGGACACGGGCCGCTCCGGAAGGGGAAAGGAGCATGATGCAATTTGCAAAGATCGAAAAGATTGCAGCCAGAGTTGCAGTGGGGGCGCTTGCACTCGTCAGCCTGCTGAGCATGACTGCGAGCACGCGGGCACAGGAGGAAGAGAGGCCCTATCCGAAGATGCTGCCACTTTCGCAGTATTTAATGGATAGGAATGCAGCAATCGCGCTGGCGCGAAGCGCCGCTCCGGAGGGCATTTCAAAGGATGCGTCTGTTCTGGTCCTGACGCCCAAAGGCTGGGAAACAGCGGTCAAAGGTACGAACGGTTTTGTGTGCATGGCGGGGCCGTCATGGACGGCCAGCATTGACTTTTATGACGTCTGGAGTCCGAAACAGAGAGTGGCGATTTGCCTCAATCCAGCGGCTGTGCGGTCGATCCTGCCGATTTATCGCAAGCTGACGCAAATGACGCTGGCTGGAGTGACCTCTGTAAAAGAGCGGATCGCGGGTATCCAAGAGGCATATGCGAAGAAGGAGATTCCGCCGGTGGAGCCGGGGGCAATGAGCTTCATGATGTCCAAGGATGCATACCTTACCCATTTGGGCCATTCACACAATTTATGCCACGTGATGTTTTTCTTGCCGATGAAAGATCCTGCTGAATTGGACGCCAATGATCCGAACTCACCCATTTCTTCCACGTCTATGTGGTTCCCGGACCCTGACAAACCGGATAGTCCACTGAACAAAGAGCTGCCGCCGCTGCGGACCGTCCCAATCGAAGTGCCCTATTGGTCCGATGGCACTCTTGCGTTCCACTAAATAAAGCCGTATGACAACAGCAACGATCCCAGGAACGACCTCAGGTCATGGGTCTAGGAGCGTTCGACCTTGGGCTTTGCCTGAGCCGCTAGCGGTTCGCGGAAAGGATGTATCGGAATCGGCGCGTACTCGACCTCGATGATCTCAAGGCGCTCCGTCTTTGCTGGCGCGCGCAGCTCCACGCGGTCGCCGGGGCTCGCCTTCATCAGCGCGTTGGCGAGAGGTGAGCGCCAACTAATGTAGCCGCGGTCGAGGTCCACCTCGTCGATGCCTACGATCGAGACGATGTGTTCGAGGCCAGCGGCGTCCTTGTAGGTCACGGTCGCGCCAAAGAAGACGCGCGTTGCGGCTGACCCTGCCCGCGGAGCGGAGGGATCGACGACCATAGCCGCGTCAATGCGTTTCGTGAGAAAGCGAATCCGCGAATCGATCTGGCCTAACCGTCGTTTGCCGTACAGGTAGTCGGCGTTTTCGCTGCGGTCCCCGTTACTAGCAGCCCACGCTACGACCTCCACCACCGCGGGGCGCTCGCGACGCAGTAGGAACAGCTGCTCGTCTTTCAGTCGCTGCAATCCGGCGGGCGTGATGTAGTTTTTGAGCGTCGGTCCAGGTGCGTCGCGCACCGGCCCTCGGAGCGGCCGCTTTTCTCGCATTTGCCAATCTGCCACGGGATTTCGTGTACTTGTGGGTGACCCAATCAATGATTCCGCACAGTCACGATACCAAATCAAAAAAGGCTACCTCAAGTCCCGATTAACGCCCTAATCCTACATCTCAGATTAGCCGACTTATCGGAACTTAACACGTCAAGTTGGTTTTTTCTGCAGACCAACTGAATCACTCTCCAATAATGACGGCTGTGCTATACACTTACCATCCAGAGCCCACGGCGATTCGTGGGCAGAGAAGCAAATGGAAAATCCCGGTTTATATTTCATATGAGCGTACAAGAACAAATCAAAAAGTACATTACTAGCCAACCTGAACCAAAACGTAGTGACATGCGAGAATTGCACCGGCGCACACGGCAAGCGCTACCAGGATGCAAATTATGGTTCTTCGACGGCAAAGACAGCAAAAATAAAACTGTTAGTAACCCCAATATTGGATATGGATTTCACACCATAAAATATGCTGATGGAACAACAAAAGATTTGTTTCAAATTGGTTTGAGCGCCAACACAACCGGAATTTCTGTCTATATTCTCGGTATCAAAGATAAGAAATACTTAGCCAAAGCGTATGGAAAAAAACTAGGCAAGGCCAGCGTGACCGGATATTGTATTAGGTTTAAAACTCTAAAAGATATAAACATTGATGTGCTTGAAGCGGCAATACGATACGGGTTTGCGGCTTCTACATAGCGGATTGCCCTTCAGCAGTTGTTGGAAGTCTCGTGGATAGACACCACGGCTGAGTTTTTTGGAAATACGTGCCCTCCGCATAGTGTTGGATTACAGCAAACTCTCGACTCCCGATTAACGCGGTAACCGTCCACTTAGGTACCAGGACGAACATGTCCGGTTTCCCGACAAATCAGGTGACCTGCCCCCCAGAATTTAATCCATCGAAAAGTTAGCTTCTCCGGGTATACAACTGTGAGAGGAGAAGTGTCATGAAGAGGAGTCGGTTTACGGAAGAGCAGATCATCGCTGTTCTGAGAGAAGCTGAGACCGGGGTGTCAGTGAAGGAACTGTGCCGACGGATCGGGATCAGCGATGCGGCGTTCTACAAATGGAAGGCCAAGTACGGGGGCATGGAAATAAGCGAAATGCGTCGGCTGCGGCAACTCGAAGAAGAGAACGCGCGGCTGAAGAAAATCGTAGGGCAACAAGCGCTGGACATCGATGCGCTGAAGGTGGTGTTGTCAAAAAAGTGGTAGGCCCGCAGGCCGAGAGAGAGGCCGTGCGGGTTGCTCGCGAAGAAGGAAGGCTGAGCGAGCGACGCGCCTGTGGGCTGATCGGGATGAGCCGCGGGAGCTGGCGTTATCGCCGGAGGGAGCGAAACGAAGAGGCGTTGCGTGACCGGTTGCGAGAGTTAGCGGGCGAACGACCACGATTCGGCTACCGGCGACTGCATCGGATGCTGTGCCGGGAGAAGACGAACGGGTTGCCGAGGTGGCGCGTGAATCACAAGCGTGTTTACCGGATTTATCGGGAGGAAGGACTGGCGATGCGGCAGCGGAAACGCAAGCGATTTCGCGCCGAAGCACGAGTACCATTGGTGCTGCCCGCGCGGGCGAACCAGGTATGGACCATGGATTTCACACGCGACAGTTTTGCGAGCGGAGAAAAATTCCGCACGCTGAACTTGATGGATGGCTACACGCGAGAAGCAGCGCGAATCGAAGTGGACACTTCGTTGCCGGGACTGCGCGTGGTGCGCGTATTGGACCGAGTGGCCGAACAGCGCGGCTTGCCGGAGGCGATTCAAGTGGATAACGGACCGGAGTTCATCAGCCGGGCAGTGGACCAGTGGGCGCATGCACATGGCGTGACGCTGCACTTTATCGAACCGGGCAAACCGGTGCAGAACGCTTTCATCGAAAGCTTCAACGGAAAATTTCGGGACGAATGCTTGAACCAGAACTGGTTTGAGAATCTGGAAGACGCGCGACGGATCATCGAAGCGTGGCGGGTGGATTACAACACGGTACGGCCCCACAGCTCGTTGGGATACCGGGCACCGGAAGAATACGCGACCGAGGTTGCCGCGCGACCGGCGTCTCCCCCCACGCCGGTCGTTCCTGTCTCTCCAGAACGGGCCCAAGCGGATGTGCAAGAATCACAGAGAACTAGCTTATGAATGGATCAGAATGGGGGGCAGGTCA
>DASXMM010000267.1:0-4563 GCA_036495665.1 Candidatus Acidiferrum sp.
AGCTCAGCGTAATTTTCCACCCCGCCCGTGCGAACAGTTCCAGAGTAGCGTCCTGCAAGCTGCCTTTGGGAACTCCAAGCTTCAGACAGCTCATGCCTTCTTCTCCTGTTTCTCCTGCCCATAAACGGTTTCCGGCGCGAAAGTCCGCTCTTCGGTAATTTGGACTGTTCCGTCGGCCCCCATCGCGCGGAAAAAGCAGCTTCGATATCCTTCATGACATACGCCAGGGCCCACAGCGTCAACGCGAACAAGTAGCGCATCGGCGTCACAATCCACGCGCATCTCGCGCACTTTCAGCACGTGCCCGCTGGACTCGCCCTTTTTCCAAAGCTTATTGCGCGAACGGCTGAAGAAAACCACCTCGCCTGACCGCTGGGTCTCGGCCAGTGACGCAGCATTCATGAAACCAAGCATCAGCACCTCACCAGAACGATGGTCCTGAATGATCGCGGGAATCAGCCCGCCGGCTTTCGCAAAATCGATGTTCACGGCTTCCACGTAGCTGCCTCCAGAAACCAACTCAAAAACAAAAAACCCGCTGGGGCTTAGCGCGCCAGCGGGCCGATGAGTGCTTTGTGCTGCGAAACTCTATGCACACCTCATCGGGCGCGGCGTATGGCCGTGATGATGGTGGTGGCAATGCGCCCGTGAGTTCATGCTATGAAAATAAAGAAAATCGAGGTCGGTGTCAATCGCGCTTTTTTTTGCATCGACTCGTTCGTAAAATCACTTTGTGAGCGTGAAGAAGGAAGGTTTCAACTGCGGCTGCCCGCGACCCTCGGACCCGCGGAATTGAAGTTCACACTCATCTGAAGATGCACGGCCACGCCCGTCTTGCCGCCTTCAAGTTTTTCCACCCGAACGACTTGCGCGACGTACTCGCAGTTCATTGGATCGTGCGACGAAGAGTAGGGAAAGGTCACAAAAACCCGCATGCCCGGATAATAAGACTTCAGCCGCGAAGTGAAATAAATGCCGCTTTTAGAAGCGTTCACACTAATCGGCAAATCGTCAAAGTGATCGTCCCGGGGCTCGGAAGGACGCACGCGTACCGGCCGCGCTATTTTGGCTCTCCTGGCCACGCGCTTGTCGGAGACCGGTTTTTCGAGCTTTTCTGGCATGCCGCCTTTCAAGATAGAATCTGAGTGTAACGGGCTGGAATGTGGTCCGTCTGACGATGAATCGTCAGCCTGCCCCGCTGTATCTGATAGTCAGCAGATTCAAGGAGCAAGACAGAGGCCAAATTCGGGAAGGGACAAAGAAAAGCCATGGATGAGAAACTACGCAAAGACGAAGCCGCCTGGAAGAAACAACTCACATCGAATCAATACTATGTGACCCGCCAGAAGGGAACCGAGCCCCCTTTCACCGGAGAATACGAGGATACCGACACCCCCGGCGTCTACAAATGCGTCTGCTGCGGCCAGCCGCTGTTTCATTCTGATACAAAATACCACTCCGGCTCCGGGTGGCCCAGTTTCTATGCCCCCGCCAACGAAGAAGCGGTCGAGACGGAAACCGATGTCAGTCACGGCATGTCTCGAACTGAAATTAAGTGCAGCCGGTGCGACGCCCACTTAGGCCACGTCTTCGACGACGGCCCAAATCCGACAGGGCTGCGCTACTGCATCAACTCTGCCTCCCTGGAACTGGAAGAAGAAGAGAAGTAAAAATCAAAAAGCGCCCCGACCTGGTCGAGGCGCTTTTCCGTTTTTTACACTCTGACGAGAAATTCGTGAGTTTATGCTGCGGGGCAGGTATAGGCGACAAGCTCAGCCACAGGATCGCTCTCGCGATCCCACACACCAAGCAACATCACCTTCGTCCCGGTAGGATATTTGAATACATAAAAAACGCTGGACCGCCCTTCGACTTCAAAGAAACCGGGCCGCCGCGGATCTGGCCGCGATGGCGCGCCGGACTGAAGCAGCATGCGCAGTTCTGCAATCTGCTCCTGCGAATGATTTCGCAGGTCTTCGACGAGGGGCGGGTGCTTCGTAATTGTCATAATCATGTTCATTCTCCGCCACATCCAGCTTATCGTTGTCCTCACACGTTAAGACGAAAAAAGGGGCCAAAAGTTTCATGGACAGCAACTTCTTTTCAAGAATATTTCGTTACAACCAGGGCCGCTGGTAGCAGAAACGGCGTATTTGCCTGGATTTTTGAGTAAAAGCGGCGCATTTAAGATTGGTCCAAATTGGCTCCAAACCTGGCCCAGATCCGCCTCCGCGGCGAAACCCTGAGGCAGGCCGCGAGACGTTACGGCGGCGGCGACATTTCGCGCGCCGTCCAGGTTTCCCGAGTTGCCGAAAATTCTTGTAATGAATGCAGCGTTACTATCAGCACGGGTACTTGCGCGAGTGGCGCTTCCCTGCGATAGTGTATACAGTGACCTATCGACATAAACAGGGATGGCCTCAGTGACAAAAACTCCGACGAAAAAGTCCCCTAAGAGAGAGAAAACTACTTTTGGTAAGGATAAGCGGCGCAAACATCATCATTTTCTCGTGACCGTGTTCTATGCGGATGGAGAAAAGTTTGGCCGCGTCTACACCGATAAGGACAAAGCGGATCGTTTCGCCGACCGGCAGAAGCGCTCGCCAGTGGTGAAGTCCGCGCGGGTAACACTGGTCTCCTGAAGTTCAGGTTGAAAGTAGACCTTCTCACGAAAAAGCAAGCCGAGGAGGCTTGTGGCTGTCGTGCGGTCGTGTTATAAAAAGAACTGTCGTTGAGCGGCCTTAGTATAGTGGTAGTACGGAACCTTGCCAAGGTTCAGGTGTCGGTTCGATTCCGATAGGCCGCTCCATTCTTTTCGTTCGTCGCAGTTCATTCCCTACCAATTGAATCGACGTTCCGCGCACAGGGAAATTCGCTCGGCAATCTAGTTCTGCTCGGCTGCAGCAGTCGGCGACTTTCGCCAGTGGTAGTAGAAGGGGATGCCCACCAGGATGACCAGTAGGCCGACCGTGGAGCGCACCGGGCGCACCATCCACAGGTTTACGGTGAGAGCGATGGCGGCGGCCAGGAAGACGAGCGGCGTCAGCGGATAGCCCCAGGCGCGGAACGGGCGGGTAAGATTGGGCTCCGTGTTGCGCAGACGGAGCAAGGCGATAGCGGTTAGCGCGAAGAAAATCCATACAGCAAATACGAACAGGGAATAGAGCTCTTCGTAGGTGCCGCTGAGCGCGAGCAGCGCGGCGACCGTGCCGAGGAACGCGAGCGAGCCGCCGGGCGTGCGGAACGTGGGATGAATGCGCGCGGCAAATGGGAAGAAGACGCCATCGCGAGCCATGGCGTAGGGAATGCGGGCTCCGGTCAGCACGACGACGTGGAGCGCGCCGAGCGCGGAGATGGCCATTGCGACGGTCAGCCAAGCGGCGCCGCGCGTGCCGGCGAAGGTCTGCACGACATCCGATGCCACGTGCTGCGATTGAGCGATCACGCCGAATGGCAGGATGCGGAAGTAGACGACGTTCGCCAGCAGATAGAGGCTGCCGACGGTGAACAGTCCAAGAAGGATAGCGCGAGGAATGTTTTTCTCGGGATGCTGAATTTCTTCGCCTACGTCACCGAGGTCGTTGAAGCCATTGAAGGCCCACATGGCGGGGACCAGGGCGGTCAGCACCGCACTAATCGTTGTCCAGCCCAGCGCGCTGCCACTGAGCGCCGGCACTGCGGCCCCCGGTACAGCAGCGAGCGCATGAGGCTTGCCGACGAGGAAGCCGGCGACGACAATCAGCGCGATCGTGCCGATCTTGAGGGATGTCAGCAGAACCTGGATTGCACCGCCCAGGCGCACGCTCAAGTAGTTGATGGCAGTGACTGCGATTACCACGAGGGCTGCAAGGGGCTGAGCTGCCGTGAGCGTGAAGTCGTAGGGCCCAACGCGCGTCGTAAATAGCGGCGTGGCAACGACAGGGAAGAGGAAGCCGAGGAAGCGCAGGAATCCTGCCGCGAGTGTGGCCATGGCTACGGGCCGCTCGAGGCATGAGCTCATCCAGCCGAAGAGGAATCCCCAAAGAGGTCCAAGGCCGCGAGTGAGGTAGACGTACGGGCCGCCTGCTTTTGGAAACGCCGCGCCGAGTTCGGCATAACAGAAGGCGCCAAAGAGCACGATGAGTCCGCCGATGATCCATGCCGCGAAGACTAGAGCGACGGAGCCGACGGCGCGGGCCATGTCGCTGGTGACGAGGAAAATGCCGGTGCCGATGGTGTCGCCGATGACGATGGCGGTGGCCGACCAGAGACCGAGACCACGGATCAAATCGGAGTGCTGAGGACGCGCGGCTCGGTCGGGACCGTTTGGGCTCATGCGAGTTCGGAGAGACTACTATTGGAGGTGAAGGCGGTCAACCAAGACGGTCCGCGGATAGTCTTCGCTCGAAACGCTTTGTCCTGCCGGTTCTGTGTTCTATATTTACGCGGTATTCTCGAGGCCGCGAGAGGCATGTAGAAAACGCCATGCAGGAAACCCTATGCAGAAAACAATGATCAATGAATTCGCGTGGGATGCGATCTACAAAGTGACGGGAATTGAAGATGTAATGACGCCGGCGCTGG
>DASXMM010000268.1:0-12208 GCA_036495665.1 Candidatus Acidiferrum sp.
ACGGCGATTCCCAGGAGCGACGCCGACACGGCCGGCAGCAGCCTCAGCAATAACAACCCGGCGTCTATTTCCAATCACCTCCAAGCGATCGCCTTCACGGCGGGATTCCACTTCGCTTTTATCGAGCAGGGCGGCACCAGCCTCTATCCAGCGTTGGCTCAGAACGTAACCAATTTGGAGGTTCTGCGAGTCTTGTTGAGTATCGGACCAAGCGAGACCATGCACTTTCAGACGTGGCAGGACAAGGCCGGCAATGCGCTTCCTCTGACCGATGTGGACGGCGGACCCGGAGGAACAGGGGCATCGGTGACGTTTACGAACCTCGCCGCCGCCCAGGGAGAGACGAATCCGGAATCGCTCACCGGGAATACATTGCAGGCCAATTTGATCATGCCCGAGCCAACTCATTTCCTCACCAATGACGGCCGAAAGTTTCCGCCGGTGGCGATCATTCGTCCGACGTCTATACAAAATGGGGGCGCAGTGGCCTCCGTGGTCAGCTTTGCTCAGGACGGACTTTTCATCGATCCAAAAACAAACAAAAATACAGGCCTCGTCCAAGTACTGATGCGTCTGGCTGAAGAAGCGGATGAGGCCCGTCGCGAGTTTTAGGCTTCAAGAGGTATACCCGCGCTCATACGCTCTCGCGGACAATGCGAAAAACCGCGCGGGATGTGAAACAAGCAGGACGGACAGGCTCAGTGGGCACGAAAAGATTTTGGTCTCGACCCACCGGCGCTCCAAAAATAGGCCTGTTCGTCCTAGCTCGACCGATTGCGTTACAAAGCGTCAGCGATATTTGTGCTCTAGAGAGCACACGACTCGCCACATTAATGCCACTCGTAATTATTTGAAGAACCAGGGGGCCCCGATGAAGAAAAATGTAAAGTGTTCGTTGTTTACGCTTGCCGCGTCTTTAATCGCGATGGCTATATTTTCATCGTCATCTGACTCGGCATTGGCGCAAGATCAAAACGTTCAGGTTATCGCAGTTACTGCGAAGAAGTACGAGTATTCGCCCTCACCCGTTCACGTGAAGAGCGGCACCAAGGTTCAGCTTAAGATCACAGCTACCGACCACGACCATGGTTTCAAAATCGCTGCGGTTCCCGATGGCGCGGAACCAAACGGCACGGGTGGCCTGGTTTTTACTTCGCCGCAAGACTGCTGGCAGCTCAAAAAGGGGGAGACGACTACGATTGAGTTTTTGGCGCAAACGCCCGGTATATACACGTTTAGGTGCTGCCATACGTGTGGTGTGGGCCATAGAGGCATGAAGGGTCAGATTGTCGTGGAATAGTCTCGGTCGCACGTTCCTTTTTTTTCAGTGAATTGCTCCAGCCTTTCAAATATCTAGCTTACCGACTGACACAAATGTGCCACACAAAGTCTTAGAACCGTGGGCCAGCGGAGAGAATCGAAGGCAGGTCGCCAGGAGTCCCGGGCTAAATCACTCTTCCGCACCTTTCGAGCGATGAGCATCAGAAATCACGAGACCCCTGGACATGTCGGTCAACCCTGTTGCGTTGACATTCGGTTAGTAATGGGAATTGGCGCCTCCAAGTGGGCGGCACGGAGAGTGAGAGAGCGACAAAAACGGCAAGGCATGGCGTCCGCCCATGCCTTGCCGTTTTTGTTGGTAGCCGAGGCTGCGTGGCCCGGTGAAATTTATAGTGAATTTAGGAATGTGAAGAGCGCTTGCTTCTCTGATGGACTTAATTCACGGAAGCGGTTCCTTACGTGTTCGGCCTCGCCACCGTGGCGTTCGACGGCGTTTTCAAGCGTCAAGGACCTGAGATCATGCATATGCCGGGGGTGCATGCGCAGTCCCCAGAGTGGCACGGTGCGCAGTTTGTTGGCGGTGTCTTGCGGCGGGTTCTGGACGATGCCATCACCGGTTTCCAGCTCGTGGAGCAAGAAATCGCTATAGGGATGAATAATCTTGTTGCCCAACGCTTCTGGTACAGCAAAGGCTCCGCCGTTAATCACGGTTCCCGCGGGAGCGGTGATGATGGTGCTCACATGGCAGGTAGCGCAGCCGATTTTTTCAAACAGGTTTTGGCCGGCTTGAGCGGCCGCAGTTGCAGAAAGAACCGCGTCACGCGGCGGAACCTTCGTGCCGCGGATGAATTGAGCGAAGTGATCGATATCCGCCAGGCCGAGATTGTCTGGGACATCTTCCGGATCCGAAGTGATTTTACCGACAGTCGTCACGTCTTTGGGGCGCAAGCGATTTGTTACTCCCATTTCATTCAGATAGGCGTCGCCGATGAAGGAAAGCAAACTGCTGTGCTGATCCTTCCAGCCAAAACGGCCAATGCGCGTTTGCCCGGGCGCTTCCAGAACCGGAACTTCGACGGCTTCTCCATGAATTCTGCCATCACTAACTTCTATCTGGTGCTGAGCGATGGCTTGCAGGGTGCGGTCGTCGATCGCCTCGACGAATCCGTCTCCCAACGTGTTGAGTGCTGCCCGTAAGGCGCGAATGTTTTCGCTATCGGGTATGTGCTCCTGCGCCTGCGGAATTAGAGCGCGGTCATTGATGATGGAGCGATTAACTATGGAATTCGCGCCGTCGTTTATTGGAACGGTCGCGGCGACGAAATTACCGTTCGCGTCGTTGTGGCCAGCGCGGATTTCCGTGAATTGGCTGGATCCCCCGCTAACGGGATTTTGATGACAGTCTGCGCAGGCTCTAGCGTTAAAGACCGGGCCGAGCCCGGTGCTGGCATCGTGGTCCTGCTCGAACCGGGTTTGGTCGAGCGCGTAAGTGTCGCCCGGCGGTTGTGTGATGCCGTTGCTGACGCTTTGCGATCCGGCGTTTTGTGCGAGTGTGGGAGTGTCAAAGCCCGCGGGCGCTTCCGTCGCGGATTGCTGGGCAATTCCAGTGAGCCCCATGGCCATCACGCCCAGCACCAAGACCAAAACTGAGAGGAATCTCTGTGCCATTTCATCAGCCTCCTGCAAATTTAGATTGGTCAACTAACGTTTCTCGAAAATCGATCGAGAAGCTAGCCACAGCGCCGTGTAAGACCACTGATCGCGCGGTTGTATTCCAATCTGTTTTGTTAAAAGTGTGTGAGAGCAGAAGTTCGATTGAGTTCGCTTATTGTGATGGCCCAGGCTCGAGACCTCGACCGCGTTCCGGTTGTGTTACACGCAGCAGGTGAAGGGCCGGCCGCGTAAACCATTTGGGTGTGCGTCCACAACAGCTTGGCACGTCAGCGAAGACCAATGCGGCGCAAGAGGTCTTGGAACCGCTCATCGGAGCGGAGAGGATCAAAACCCGGGCGTAGAAGAACACCCGGGTTAAATCGTTCTTCGTAGCCTTTTTCGAGCCACGTCATTGCCTGATCCTTATCGCCCAGAGCCGCATACACTACGGCAATCTCCGAGGCATGCGAATATCCAGGTTTCGAGTGCTTTCTCAGATCGTTCAGCAGCTCAATCGCGGCGCTCCTTCTGCCTGTCACGGCGTAGGCGCGAGCAAGATTGGCGGTGAATGTCGGGGTGCCTCCGGAAACCTGGATCGCTTTCTGGAGCTCTGCGATCGCTTCACCGAACATCTGCTTTTGGAGGTACGCTTGGGCTAGTTGATTGTGTGCAAGCGCAAAATTGGAGTCCATTTCGATTGTCTTGCGGCTCTGTTCGATCGATTCGTCATAAGAATGCGCTATGAGAAACAGCTCCGCCAAATCGGCGTTAATGATCAAGGAGAGCGGATCCACGATTTGCGCTTTTTTCATTTCGGCGATGGCTTCGTTGTTCCGTCCCACCAAGCTCAAATGCCAGGCGTACCAATGGTGAGCTGTCGCATAGCCAGGGTTAAGCTCAATGGCTCGCTCGAACTCTTTCCCGGCAGATTCAAAATCCCAGTCAAACCCATCCAAGCAGAACGCGAGCGAGTTGTGGGCTTCGCCAAGGGTGTTGTCCAGTTCGAGAGCCTTTATCGCCGCGGCTTTCGCTTTTGGAAAGGCCTCCTTAGGAGTCATCACTGCGTACTGCCAATCTCCCAACAGCGCATACGTGTCGGCTAAGCCGGAATATGCCTGAGCGTAGCCTCGATCCTCCTCGATTGCCTGGTTGAAATAAGCGACGGCCCCCTTCAAACCATCCGCTGTTCGCTTGTTCCAAAAGTAGCGCCCTTTGAGAAAGGACTCGTAGGCTTGCGGATTAACAACCTTCACGATTTTCAGCGCAGCTTGTTCCTGCGGATTCAGGCTAACGCGGATTTGCTCGGCGATGGCGCGAGCGACTTGATTCTGGAGCGCCAATGTATTGCCCAAATCACCCTCATAACTCTGGGCCCATAGGTGCTTGTCGTCAGACGCCTGGATCAACTGCGCGGTAATCCGAACCTGGTTGCCGGAGCGCAGCACCGTACCTTCCACCACAACGTCGACATTCAGCTCACGAGCGATCTGTGGCAACGGTTTGCGCGCCCGTTTGTACGACATCACCGAAGTTCTGGAGATCACGCGCAAGGCACTGATCTGGCCGAGATCCGTGATCAACTCATCGGTCATCCCATCTGCGAAATAGTCTTGGGACGCGTCACCGGAGAGGCTTTCCAGTGGAAGGACGGCCAAAGAACGGATCACAGGGGATGGCCGGGGACGGGAACGAAATGTCCATGCTGCGAGAATGATCAGGAGAAGAACCAGGGCCACGCCACAGATTTTCCAAGCTAAGGACGGCACACGTCGCTTGCGAGGTGCGGCCTCCGCCGAGCCTCCCTCACGATCGCGATCGTGTGATTCGGATAGCGCCTCGCTTGAGGGCTCGGGGCCGCGCACGAGAGCGCCGTCAACAACTCTGACCTCTGCCAGGAAGCGGTAGCCCCGCCGAGCAACCGTCTCCACAAAGCGCGGACTCTCGGCGGAATCGCTGAGGGCGTCGCGAATCTTGTTAATAGCTTTGTTGAGTCCATGGTCGAAATCGACAAAGGTGTCTGCGAGCCACAGCTTTTTCTGCAGTTCGTCACGCGTTACCACTTCTCCGGCATGCTCCAGCAGCATCGCCAGTACCTGGAACGGTTGCTCCTGAAGCCGGACCCGCAGCCCGTGCTTACGCAATTCGCCCGCGCGAAGGTCAATCTCAAAGACCCCGAAACGCAAACGCGAGGAAAGGTAATCGGCTTCTTGCATTGAAGACGGACCTTGACGGAGGCGAGTGTATCACTCGTCCACCTCCGAGGATAGGCAGCAGACGTGAGGACATTCCTCCATAAGTCTCGTATTCAGTTGGAGTTCCCAGGGGAGCTAGGTTCCAGCAAACGAGCATCGGCGGTCCATTGAAGAAGCCGAGAATCCGGAGCAAGGCTGTGCACTTGAGCGGGAATCGCCCGCGAAGCAGCAAGCCGTCACGCACTGGAGATGCCGATGCCAGAACAGAATTGTTCCGGAAATTTTGAGCAGGAGGCCTTGCCACATCTCGACTCCGCCTACAACCTTGCCCGCTGGCTAACGGGCAATCAGCAGGACGCACAAGACGTGGTCCAAGAAGCGTATATGCGTGCCTTACGATTTTATAGCGGCTTTCGGGGTGGTAATGTGCGGGCGTGGCTCCTGCAGATTGTGCGCAACACGTTCTACACTTGGCTGGAGCAGAATCGGCCGAAGCACCCCACCATAGAATTTGACGAACAACTTTTCGGAGCAGACCCTTGTGCTCCCAACCCAGAACAAGCTCTGCTTCAAAATGACAGCGCCAATCTCCTCCGGCAGGCGCTGGCGAAACTCCCAGAGAGTTTTCGCGAAATCTTGATACTGCGCGAATTCGAAAACATGTCCTACAAGGAAATCTCGGAAGTCACAGGAGTGGCCCTCGGCACGGTGATGTCGAGGTTATCGCGAGCACGCAGCGGACTTCGCCAATCTCTTGCCGGCATAGTGAACGAAGATACTTCGCCAAGTTCTCTAGTTGCAGCTTTGAATCCTTGATTTTATGGCTGGCGAGGGAAACCCAAGGTCCGATGACAGTTGCTTGTTCCCTTGGGTTCGTTGCGTTGCACAAATCCGCTGAGAACAACCCGTATAACATGACGACCGAAATGCATAGAACTTTATTCCAGTCCTCAAAAGTTCCCTATCCGCGGGAATTATTCGAAGACATGCATGGTCTTTGATATTGAAGACGCTATGAAGCGCTAAGGAAACGAGTGATGCAAGCCTCAACAACTGTCGAGACCAAAAACTTGGCTGTTTCGTGCCTGGCCAGTCTTTCTGCATCAAATGGACACTTCTCAAGCTGTGACTCGCAGCCGGCCGACGAAGACAGTCCGAAAAAAGCCTCGGCCCCTGCGAGTCCCACCCAAGACGAAAAGTTGAACGAAGCGGAGGCCATCCGACGAGCTCACAATGGCGACGCAGCTGCATTTGAGTTCCTCTACCGGTTACACAGTCGGCGCGTGTACGCCTTGTGCTTGCGTATGGTAGGAGATGTAACCGCAGCCGAAGATTTGACTCAGGACACGTTTTTGCTTTTGTTCCGGAAGATTCACACGTTCCGCCACGAATCGGCGTTCTCCACTTGGCTCCACCGGTTGACGGTTAACCTAGTGCTGATGCATTTGCGCAAGAAGTCGCCACCAACGGTCTCGGTCGAAGCGACGCCGGACCCCGACGATGAAACGGACTGGCCGTCCATAGATGTCGGCGTACCTGACCCATTACTGGTAGGCTCGATTGACCGGGTGAATCTCGAACGGTGCATCGAACAGCTGCCCGCGGGCTATCGGGCCGTATTTGTCCTGCACGATATCCAAGGCTACCAACACAACGAGATTGGCAAGATGCTGGGACGCTCGCAAGGCAATTCGAAATCACAGTTGCACAAGGCCCGAATGCGACTGCGCGAACTGCTCCAAGAAGATCAGCGAGAAAACGCCCGAGATGTCCGCGTGGCTGCGCGTAAGTCGCGTTCTCGGCCTACAGTGGTGGCGGCGTGAATTCAAGCCGCGTCGCTTCGCCAGAACCTCGAAATCATCGCCCAACAAGCCATCCGGGGAATTTTCTCTTGCATCTCGTTGTATAGATAAGTGAAGAAGTTTTGACGCCTGAGTATTTGTCTTAGCACCGCCTGTGCCCTTCAAGCAATTTAGCTATCCTCGGAATTTTCTCGTTTGTGTGGCGGTCTATATACGTGCAAGAAGGTGTGACGACTGACACTCTACCTCAGGGCGTGCTTCGGCGCTTCCGGGTGCAGAAAACAAAGAGGAAGAATCATCTATGTCGAAAAGTCTTATTGTGCTCATACTGCTCTGCGCGAGTTTATCCATGCAGGCCACCAGTTCATACAGTGCCGCGATTGACGATGAAGATCAGAATTCACAGAACTCCCCTGCTAACTCGGTCAACCCGGTTGTGCAATGGAATAGAACACTTCTCGTAATTGTGCGCACGCCCGGCGCGCAGCCGGCAACCATGCATCCCACGCGCAGCTTCGCGATCATGCACGCCGCAATCTACGATGCCGTGAATGCCATCGACAGAAGTCACAAACCCTATTTAGTTCGCCTTAGCCATATATCGCGGTTTGCCTCACAGGACGCCGCCGCCGCGTCGGCTGCCCATGAAGTTCTCGTAGCCCTGTATCCAACGTTTCAAGCAACCCTTGATGCGCAACTCCAAGAGTCTTTGGCTCTAATTCCGGACAACGCCGACAAAACCGACGGCATCACCGTTGGAAAAGCCGTGGCGGACGAAATCCTCGCATTGCGAAGCAACGATGGATCCAATGTGTCGCCGATTCCATTTGTTTTCACGAATCCTCCGGCTCCGGGCGCTTACCAATCGACACCGCCTAACTTTCCGAAGCAGCCTCAGTTCACGCATTGGTCGCATGTCACGCCTTTCGCGTTGGAGAGTGCAAACCAGTTTCGTCCCGGTCCTCCCCCGTCCTTGACCAGCGATACCTATACGGATGCTTTCAATGAAACGAAATCGCTGGGGATTGTCAACAGCACTACCGCCACTCCGGACGAAGCTCTAACCGGACGCTTTTGGAATGGCGCGATTCAAAACTACTGGAACGAGATTGCCCAAACGGCATCTCTGGCCCATGAGTCGACAACGGCAGAAAGCGCCCGCCTGTTTGCGCTGTTAAACCTGAGTTTCGCCGACGGCGTAATTGCTTTCTACGATGCAAAATACATCTACAACTTTTGGCGCCCTGTAACCGCGATTCGCGAGGCTGCGATCGACGGCAACCCAAAAACGATTCCCGATCCAAATTGGCTGCCCGAGGTTGGCAACACCACTCCCGATCCCGCATATCCCGGCGCTCACGCCGTCATCAGTGCGGCTGGAGCATCGGTTCTTATTTCTTTCTTCGGAGGGAATCGTTTTAATTTCAATGTTACTTCCGAAGTTCTGGCAGGAGTCGAGCGCTCTTTCGAAAGCTTTTCAGCTGCCAATGAAGAAGCGACCTTAAGCCGAATTTTTGCCGGAGTGCATTTCCGCTCAGACCTCACCACAGGACAGCGGCTGGGCCGCGAGGTAGCGGATTTCGTCGTCGATCACTTCCTGACTGCTGTTCACGAAAGAGACGATTCCGACGACAGATAATTCAAGGGAAGAAATAATCCACTCGTTCGGTTACAAACCGAAGGGTTTTACCACTTTTGTTCATTTGTCCCGGTGGTAAGTATCATTCCGTGCGACCCGCAACAACCAGGGTGGAGCCCCAAGCTCCGAAGCACTACTGCGTTTTTATTTCGACGGTTGTTGAAACCAGATCGGTTCGCAAAAACGTGGTTTTGCTCCAGCAACCGCTGATTGTATTGCCGTGTTCACGCGTTCGGCCGAGAGCCCGAATGCGCTAACCCAACACTGTGATTGGTTGAGACGAAGGAATCTTGGCTCCCCAATTCAAACCTCCAACATTTTCACTGGCCCAAAGCGCGTACCAATTTCGTGACCGAGGCATCAAGACCGTGCCGTAACAGAGCGTTCGAAGCTCCTCAGTTGCGCCGAAACAACCTCATTTGCAACGAATCGATTGCCAAGTGCTTACCAGAAGTCCGTCCAATTCGACGGCTGCTGTTTGTCGGACCTCGGCCCGCGCGCTGGCGGTCCCCTAAGAACGTTGTCATCCTACCCGTGGCTCAAGAATTGCTCACACCGCCACAACGCCGCCATCGACCGGCAAATCGATTCCGGTAATGTAGCTGCTCTCAGCGGAGGCCAGGAACACCGCGGCCGAAGCAACCTCCTCGGGCTTCCCGATGCGCCCCATCGGAATCATCGTCTTGAACCGTTCCTTCATCGCATCCGTGTTTTCGCCAAATTGGCCTTCGAGAATTGGCGTCTCGATGGGGCCGGGGCTGATCACATTCGCGCGGATTCCTTTGCTCGCGAACTCCGCCGTCCAAGTGCGCACAAACGAGCGCAGAGCGGCCTTGGTACCTCCGTAGGTCGCATAGATCGGAATACCTTTCTGCCAGATTCCCGAGCCGGTTAGGATGATCGATCCGCCCTCTTTCATCAGGGGCAAGGCCTTTTGCACTGCAAAGAAAACCCCGCGCGCGTTGACATCGAAAGTCTTGTCGTAGTCTTCTGGGCTCACAGCTGGAGTTGGTTTCGGCTCGGCGATTCCGGCATTCGCAAATAGCACATCGAGCCTGCCTTTTTTTGCGGCTACTTCCTTGTACAAGCGGTCCAAATCGTCGAGACTCGAAACGTCCCCTTGCACGGCAGTGACATTGCCGCCGATTTCGGCCACAGCCTTATCCAGTTCCGCCTGCCGGCGGCCGGTAATGAAGACGTAGGCTCCCTCTTTCACAAAGCGCTTGGCTGTAGCAAGCCCGATACCGCTGCTACCACCGGTGATGACTGCGATTTTTCCCTGTAATGCGGGCATGATTTGATCCTCCCTTACGATTCGAAAGTGTCCGAAGTTCTGGAACTACCGTTTCAGATGTCCGCGAGGAGAAATGGTTGCATATTGTTGTGAACCTTTCGTTCCAGAAATGCGTCAAATCCGGTATGAGCAATCCAAGGGCAGGGGAAGTGAGGATGGGTCGGCCTCGCGGGTTTGATGAAGACGCCGCACTTGAAGCCGCGATGCGGGCTTTCTGGGAAAAGAGCTACGAAGGGACGAGCATCGCTGACCTGACCGAAGCTATGGGAATCAACCGTTCCAGCATGTACGCGGCTTTTGGCGATAAGGAGTCCATCTTTCACCGGGTGATGTAGCGCTACCGGGAGGGGCCGATGACCTATATCAGGCAGGCTCTCGCCGAGCCGTCGCTGCGGGAAGTCGTAGCCGCACTGCTCCGTGGCACTGCGGAGTTCCTCTCGATACCAGGCCATCCTCGAGGCTGCCTTTCGATCCAAGGGGCACTGGCATGTGGCACAGATGCGGAACCTGTAAAGCAGTCCATAATCGATTGGAGAAAAAGCGGGGAAGCGGCTCTGAAGAAGCGTCTGCAACAGGCGCAATCTGAAGGCGAACTCGCTGCAGGAATCCAACCCGCGGACTTTGCCCGTTATATGTCTTCGGTAATGGCAGGCCTTGGTGTTCAAGCCGCCAACGGAGCAACGAGGGCGGAGTTGCGACGCGTCGCTGAAATCGCCTTGCGCTGCATTGAAACCGGCCTTCCGGTTCCTGCATGATACGTGGGCATCAAATCGTGGGCATTGTGCCACCGTCGATAATGTAATCAACCCCGCTGACAAACGCGCCTCGGTCTGACGACAGGAAGGCCACCAGCTCCGCCACTTCCTCGGGTCGACCTGTCCGGCCCATGGGAATGCCTCCAAGCATGTCCATAATCCGTTGCCGTGCAGCGTCCTCGCTGATGCCACTTCCCTTGGAAATGTCGGCGATCATTCCATTCGCGCCCGTGGTCTCGATGAAACCCGGCGAAATCGTCGTTACTCGCACCCCCTTCGGAGCAACGGCCTTCGCCAGCCCTTTGCTGTAAGTAGTAAGGGCCGCCTTGGCCGCCGCGTAGGCGAGAGTCGAATTGGGGAACGGTAGACGATGAGCGACGGAAGAAATATGAATGACGACTCCTGACTTCCGTTCGATCATGCCGGGAAGGAAAGCGCGGTCCAGGCGAACCGCGGCGAGCAGGTTGACCTCCAATATTCTTTGCCAGTCGTCGTCGGAGAGCACTTCGAATCCGCCTGCTTTTGTTTCTGTTCCACCGGCATTGTTCACCAAGATGTCGAGCCCACCCCAGTCCTGCAGAATGCGATCGACGACGCTTTGGACACCCCGGGCCGTTCCGATATCCGCCTTTACAAAGAGAGCAGAACCCTGGCCGTGAGCTGCCTCAGATCGCGCGGTGGTGGCCACCGAGGCGCCACTCAATTCAAAACGGCGTACAATCGCTTCTCCTATACCCTTCGTGCCACCGGTCACCAGAACACGCTTGCTTCTGAACTCATCGCCAACAACGAAAAAAGGATAGCTGCTTGTCATATTTCCTCCAAAAGAAGTCATGATTCGAGACCGGTTCAGTTTCTTTCAAAATCACCGGGCATGATGCCCGGCATCGCGTTACTCAAGTCAACATCGAACAGCTCACTACGCTACATAAGCGCGCAGCGAAACGCGGTCTCCGAAGCCTGATCCGTAGGGAAGCTGTCCCACGAGCTGGCCGAGGTTCTCGATGTTGCGCGAAGCGTCAAGATGGCCGGCACCCACGCCCTCAAAGCCGATCCGGGACTACTCACGGCGCTACAAAAGCACGGAGTGAAGCGCGACGCCGCGGAAGATCCGAGACAGGGGACACACCGATCCGGGTCCGCGCTCCGACTCGGAGAGTGCGCAGCGCAGACTTTATTCGTAAAGCCAGGGCTTGTAGCAGATCTCCACATTGTAGCCGTCGGGATCGAGCACATTCGCAGCGTGATAGCGGGGATCGAACTGCGGCCGCAGCCCTGGCGCGCCATTATCCTTGCCGCCATTGGCGGGCGCTGCTTCGAAGGCCTTGTTCACCGCCGCCTCGTTCTTCGCGGCGAACGCGACGTAAAGCTCGGCGCAGGTGGTCTTTGAGGCCTTCAGCCAGAAGCCCGGAATGCCCGGCTCGCCAAAGCCCGTAAGATCGGGATAGCCGGCCTGCGCCTTGAAGTGCCAGCGCTCGGACATGCCGAGCGGGCCGAGCATGCCGCGGTAGAAGGTATCCGAGCGCGTCAGGTCGGTCACGGGAAGATAGATATGGTCAATCATTATCCAGAACCTCCACTTTCTCTTGCAG
>DASXMM010000269.1:0-3470 GCA_036495665.1 Candidatus Acidiferrum sp.
GCGTCGCCGATCGCGCGCAATTTCAACCCCTGGTAGTGCTTCAACTCGAAAACCACCCGCTCGCGCGGCGACAGCCGCTCCATCGCCGAAGCGATGCGCGCCTGAATCTCTTTCCCAAAAAGCTGCCGCTCCGGATCAAGCGCAGGCCGGTGCTCGCGCTGACGTTCAAAGAAATCGGTCATGCCTTCTTCATGATTTCCGGAATTGGATTCGGGAGCCTGATCCTCAGGCCGCGCCTGCCGCCGCCGCAACTGATCGAGGCAAACGTTTGTGACGATGCGGTACAGCCAGGTGTAAAAGCTGCATTCAAAGCGAAACCGGTGCAGATTGCGGTAAACCTTCAGGAACGCTTCCTGATAAACGTCGCGCGCGTCTTCTGGACGCTTCATCAAATTCAGCGCCAGCCGCAGCACGTCCCGGTCGTACCGGTGAACAAGCTCCTCGAAAGCCGCCCGATTGCCGGCCTGCGCTTCCGCCACCAGGGTCCGCTCGTCAAGGTTGGGCAAAGAGTCCACCGCGGCCAGCGAGGCGCCGGTACCACCTGCGAGGCCTGAGTCGTCAGCCAATGCTAGAGCCCATCTTGGAAGCGGCATATTTCGCTTTCTCTTCGTGTGCAGCGGTGTTACTGCTTATTGAACAACACCTTAGGCCGAATCTACCGGCGCATCACACTTAGAATGTTACGCGACCACCCAATTTGGACGTGTCAAGACACCCCTGGGTGAGCATCGGCTTCCATTTAGAGAACGTTTATTGACACCTATTTGTTTCGGATTTCCACAGCAAGCCGGGGGTTGCCCCGCCTGATGCACAAAACCGCTCCTTTTCGTCTCGAGCTGCCCCTGGCTTAACCACCAGTCGCGGCACGCATCCGCCAAACCGAAAACGGCCACGCGACAAGCAATACCATCACCACAACTAGCGCGTAGCCGTTTGTTCGATAAAACGCTTCGGGCTGCGCCAGCAATTGGGCTGCTGCCGCCACAAGCGTGAGCAGGGCCACCACGAGTATACAGCCCAGCACATTAAACCGGATGATGCGCCGTACCGCGAAGACGATCACCCCGAGCAGAATCGCCTCGCCCAGAAATTGTTTCGCAAAGTCGAATCGATTGCCCCATTCGCTGCCCGTGAGGAACATCACCCCCAACAGAAACAGCAAAAATCGTAGTCCGCGCGACCGCAGGTCAGACGCCACAAACGCGGCCAGGAACGCAATAAGTCCCGCAACGAGCAGGCTGCTAACCAGCATATTGCCGGTAAAAGCGGCAGATGGCACCACCGCGTCGAAGTTCTGCCCGAGCGTGAACGGCAGGCTGCGATGCACCGTGTTCCAGTGCGCCGCCATAAACTCGATCAAGTGCCGAAGCCCGAGAAACCCCGCCGCGCCGCACACGCCGATCCACAGCGCATCCCGGTAGTAAACGCCTGGCATCGCCCTTCCGACAGGAAGCCGCTCCTCTCCAAACGCGCGATTGCTGAAGAGCGCCGCAAAACCGAAGATCGCCGCAATTCCTCCAAAATAAAGAAAGGCCCCAACGAGCACGCCGATCGCCACGCCGCCAAGCATCGCTTTGAGCGGAATCGCCGTTTGGTAGCCGTTCAGGAAGTATTGAATGCGGCTTCCGAACGCAACGATCAATATGTAACCGGCCAGTCCCCCAGTCGCCCAGAGAATCAGACGGCGCCACGGAACAGCGCGCATGGCTTCCGATCGCAGATTCTTGAAGAAGAGCACGATTGCCGTTATTCCCAGCCCGCCGAAAAGCAGTATGGGAACCCCGAATCCGTAGATCGTGCGGAAAAGCGTTTGTTCTTCCTGTTGGCGCCTCCACTCGTCTGGGATCTTGATGTACATCCAGCCAGTGCCGCCTTCGCGCGCTTCCACCTCCTCACGCGCATCCGGTTTCGAATAGTACGATCCGCGGTATTCGCAGACTTCGTCGCCAAGAACCGCGAGTTTCATGCGCAGAAATGCATGGCTTACGGCATCGTTCGAGGAAGTCGAGCCGGAATCAATTGGAGTCCGTTGTTGCCACGCAATCTCATGATCCGTTCGGTGGATTCGCTTGTCGGAATCTGCCTCAACGAGATTCCACTGGCTCACATCTAGCTTTTTCACTTCGCTCAGATATTTCACCACCTTGGCGACCGCTTCTTCCTTGGTGAGCGAAGCTCCCGGCGCATCCTCGGCAAGTTTGTGGTTGAAAGCTAAAAAAGAGCCGTCGGGCTTCAACTTGATCGAAAATTCTTCCGGCTGGCTGTCCCGGAAATAGCGCACTTGCCAAATCGCTCCGGCAACTTCGGTAGAGTAAATCTCGTTCAGGCGCGCAAGGCCAACACGCTGGCGCAGAAATTCGTTGGTGAGCGGGTCCGTAAAGTCCGTAAAGATCGTAGCGGTGCGATACGACTTTGGATCGAAGCCGCGCTGCCGCATAACCGCATCGGCACTCGCCTTCGCTCCTCGCGAATCGACGGACAGTTTCACATAGTCGCCAAGCGCAGGTGTTTTCAAGCGCCACGCAGCAAGGCCCCCAAGCACCAGGCAAACCGCGAGGAAGATCATCATCGCCGGCGAAAGCGCCGCGTAACTGCGCGTCGTTGCACTCGGTGCCGCGTCCGCAACGATGGGAGCCGATGCAAAGCTCACTTCGGGAATGGGCTGCGCGCTGTTCAGCAAATCCTCATCCGGTTCGAAGCGCCCGCGCGAAATATAAGATACGCCGGCGAAAATCAGCGGAGCCAGCGCCGCCAGTCCAACTACCACGCCGGAAATTTTGAAGTACAGGCTGTTCGAACGCACCAGCAACAAGCCCACGAGCGAAGCGTCCACCGTGTAGTGCCAGATCAGCGTCGCCAGAATCCCCCATCGCAACATCACAATACCCGCAACGATCCCGATCAATCCGACCTCGAGCCCCCGAATATAAGGCGGTTCGTTCGGATAAGCCGAATGCAGAAAGCTCCAGCAAAACGCCGGAACGATCACTGCTACAACGCTTGAGCCCGTCAATCGCTTCAGAAAGGGAATTGCGAACAGCCGGAAAAGAAATTCTTCGTTGGTCGCGGCGTAAAGACCGATCGCCACGCCCGAAATCCACGGAAACGTTGTGTTTACGGAGTTTTCGTAATTTAAGTCCTGCGGCGCCCATGCACCGAAATGTCCCGCCACAATGTAAAACGCCACAATGAACCCGATATGCGCGGCCGCCAGCGACAGTCCGACGATCGCCGACGAAAAAAACTCCTTTGATCGCAATCCGCGCAAGGTCAGAACCTCGTAGAGCCGCAAACGCGCAGGCTGCGACGCGCGGTAAAGTGGCTCAGCTCCCGGGAGCACCAGCGAAATCAGTACGGCCGATCCCACTCCATACAAAATCGCAAACGCAATCTGTTGGAACACAAAACTCCCATACGCGGAGTTCGTGTCATAACTCATGCGATCCAGCGGCCAATTGTTGAGCTGCATC
>DASXMM010000270.1:0-3277 GCA_036495665.1 Candidatus Acidiferrum sp.
GCCTCCACCACGGAAAGACACTGCCGCCCAATCGAACCTGTTGAACCCAAAATGGATAGCTGCTTCAAGGACGAATCTTTTCTCCGTCTGGTAGGACAGACACTCCTGTCTGTCCGCGAACTAAGCACAGGCATTCCTGCCTGTGCCCGAACAAGGTAGGACAGACGCTTCTGTCTATCCCCGCCCCATGAATGGCCCGCAAGTGGAAAGGACCTACGAACCTACCGGTTGGGTGTGTAGATCCAAATCCAATAGTACCAGACAACCGGGATCGCCAGAATCAGCGCATCAATCCGGTCCAGCACGCCGCCGTGCCCAGGCAGCAATGAGCCAGAGTCTTTCACTCCAGCGCTGCGTTTGTAAGCCGATTCGAGCAAATCGCCAGCCTGCCCGGCGATGTTGCCAACGGCAGCCATCGCCAACAGATGCGGCAGCGGCACGACCAGCCATATGGAAAACACCACGGCGACGAGCAGCGCTCCAAGAATGCTGGCGACGGTGCCCTCCCAGGATTTCTTGGGACTGAGCACCGGAGCCAGCGGCCTCTTGCCAAACGCGCGGCCCGCAAAATATGCCGAAGTGTCTCCGACCCAAGTAATGACCAGCGCAAACAAGAGAAGCATCGGACCTTCCGGCGCGATTCCATGAAGTCGAACCGTATACGTCAGAGGAAGAGCCACGAGAAGCAGACCGCTCGAGCTGATTCCCGCTGCGGGCAAAGCTTCGACGATCGGCCGGCGGGTCCAAAGCGTCAATGCGGTGACGCCCAGCAAGAAAATAAACAAAACATCGGCCACACTCGGCGGGGTCCGCAGCAGATGCCCCGGCACGTAGTCCAGGGATCGCAGAACAGGAGAATCTTTTCGGGCTATACCGATATACCCAAACATTCCCTGGCTAGCAGTCCACCATTGGACGTATACCAGCCCGAGCGCACAGGTCGCCGTCCAGAAACGGTAGGCGCGATGGCCGATCGCATCGCCCAAAGCAAAGTATTCAAACAGAGCCAGCAGCATCACCAGTGCGACGCCAATGGACATCGCGGCGGTCGAGCCGAATAAAACAAGGCCGACGACACACGGAATCAGAACAGCGGCTGTCGCAACGCGCTTCCAAGTCATGGAAAAGGAATCCCCCGACGAAGTACGTATTCCATCTCATCACATCGAGGGAAATAAATCACGGGGGAGAACCACAAAAGGAAAAGCGGATTCCTCGCTTCGCTCGGAATGGCAATTTGTGTTGAACTGGAAAGAATGGTCGAAGGAAGCGCGCAAACGAAACGCGATGAAGAACTACTTGCCGACCACGCGCGCGGAATTTTCCGAGTAGTGCTGGCCTTCGCCAATGCCGCCGTAACGCCGCTCACGTTTTTGAAAATCCACAAGCGCTTCAAGCAACCGGGCGCGGTTGAAGTCAGGCCACAGCGTCTCCGTCACGAAGATCTCTGCATAAGCGATCTGCCACAAAAGAAAATTGCTCACGCGCATTTCGCCGCTCGTGCGGATCAGCAAATCCGGGTCCGGCAAACCATTCGTATACATGTGCCGGGCCAGGTTCTCTTCCGTGATCGGTTCGCGGCCCGCATGACCGTTCTGCTCGGCCAAGATCGCGTTCATGGCATCGATGATCTCCGCGCGGCCGCCATAGTTGAGCGCGATGCACAGCACCATGCCCTTGTTTCCGGAGGTTTGTTCGACGGCGCCGCGAATATCGTCCTGGACGCCCTTGGGAAGTTCGTCCGTGCGCCCCAAAAACCGCATGCGGATATTGTTCTTCTGCAGCATGGGCATTTCCCGCCGCAAATATTCGCGCAGCAGTTGCATCAGGAAGTCTGTTTCTGTCTTGGGACGCCGCCAATTTTCCACGGAGAAAGCGTAAAGCGTCAGCGCTTCAATGTTGAGCCGCGCACAAGTCTCCGTCGTCGAGCGCGCCGTCTTGGTGCCGGAGCGGTGACCCGCGACGCGCGGCAAGTGCCTCTGCTGCGCCCAGCGCCCGTTGCCGTCCATAATGACGGCAACATGGCGCGGCATTCGCGCGAGATCGAGCTTTTCAAAGAGGTTGGCCTCCTCGGGCGTCAGGGGACCCAGCGCGGCGGAGACGGAAACTTGCAGCGTCGTGTGTGATTTGGCGGGCGCCACGGGATTAAGGGCGTTCTCCTTTACGCCGCAAAGTTAACATACGCTCCCGTACCGACGCAACGTTGAGTTGCCGTGTCGGACATCAACTTTTCGTGACAACCACGTGGAGCCCTCAGACGGGCGGGGGAGAGGCTGTGAAGAGCGACGTATAAACGAGCACCAGGGTGAGAATAATCATCGCAATCGCAGTCACCCACGCGACGATGTTGAATGTGAGCGAATTCACGTGCTCGCCCATGAGGTCTCGCCGGTTCACGAGAAGCAGAATAAAAATAATCACGATGGGCAGCCACACGCCGTTCCCGACTTGGGAGAAAATAAAAATCTTCCAGAGCGGAACGTGCGGAATCAAAATGATCCCCGCGCCCACAACGATCAAAAGCGTGTACAGGCTGTAAAAAATCTTCGCATCTTTGAACTTGTGGTCGATCCCCGCTTCAAATCCCAGCCCTTCGCAAATCACATGCGCCGTGGAAAGCGGCAAAATCGACGCCGCAAAGAGAGAAGCGTTCAGGAAGCCAAAAGCAAACGTAAAGCCCGCCCACTTCCCTGCCAGCGGAATCAAAGCCTGCGCAGCCTGCACCGCGTCGGTGACGTTGCGCTGGCCGTGCACCCACAGGGTCGCCGCCGTGGCCACAATGATAAAAAACACGATCACCATGCAACTGATGCTGCCCACCAAAACGTCCGCACGCGCCTGCGGATACTGCCTGGGGCCGACTTTCTTTTCGACGAATCCGGCCTGCAAGTAGAAAAACTGCCAGGGAGCAATCGTGGTGCCGACCAGCGCCGTCAAAGTGAGGAAATAGCCGGACTCGAAATGTAAATTAGGAATGACAACGTGCTTGGCAGCCTCCAGCCAATCCGGCTTGGCGAGAACCGCCGAAATGATGTACGTCACATAGAAACCGCACGCAATCAGGAAGATGACTTCGACCTGCCGATACGTCCCTCGGAGCACCAGCACCCAGACCAGTATCGCCGCGATGGGCACCGAAATGTACCGGCTGACGTGAAACATTTCCATGGAAGCGGCCACGCCGGCAAATTCCGCCACGACGTTGGCCAGATCCACGAAAAACCCAGTTACCATGACAAAAAACGTGGGCCGGAAGCCGAATTCTTCGCGAATGAGA
>DASXMM010000271.1:0-12579 GCA_036495665.1 Candidatus Acidiferrum sp.
GTCTTCTGCCCATGCGCGTTCGCCGCCGCATCGATCAGCTGCGACGTCGCCACGCTCCGTGCCGCCGCCATATTCCACCCGCGCGTTTCCACAATGTAGTCGTACACCAGCGCCAAAATGTGGTTCGGCTGAATCCACGTCCCGTCGCGATCGATCATGCCAAAGCGATCCGCGTCGCCGTCGGTTGCCAGCCCCGCCACTGCGCACGAATCCGTCACCGCCTTGCGCAACGGCGCCAGATTTTCTTCACTCACGTCCGGCCCCGTCCCGTCAAACAAACAATCGCGATTCGTCCGCATCGCCTGCACAGCGACGCCGTGTTCCGCCAAAGCGCCGTCCAGATAGCCCGCGCCGCAACCGTGCAGCGCGTCCGTCACAATTTTGATCTTTGCTTTCTGCAGTGTTTCGAACCGCACTAGTTCGCCCAGCCGCTTCAAATAATTCTCGCGAAGATTCACTTTCTCGGTCTTTACTCCGCCGGAAGGAACCGCCGGCGACGTGGGATATGCGCCATCTTTCGCGATGATCCTCGCCACGCGCGCTTCAATATCCTTCGTCACTTCCGGAAGCGCCGGCCCCGCATCCGCCGAAGAAAATTTCAACCCGTGATATTGCGCCGGATTGTGGCTCGCCGTGAAATTAATTGCTCCATCGAGCTTCGCCCGCTGAATTTCGTAAGCCACCGCCGGTGTTGGCGTAAACGTCTCGCACAAAAGGGTTCGAATCCCATGCTGCTGCAAAATCGCCACCGCCAGCTGCGAGAATTCTTCCGAATAAAATCGCGTGTCGTATCCAACTAAAATCGTCGGATTCTTCGTCTTGCTGTTCACGTGCTCCGCAATCGCCGTCACCGCCAGCCGCACGTTCGCAAACGTAAAATCGTCGGCAATCAGTCCGCGCCATCCGGACGTGCCAAACTTGATCGGACTTGCGTTCATCATGGGAGAAGCGCTCATAGTGCCGTATTCTATTCCCAGTTTCCCGAAGACGGAAGCACTCTGCATCGTTCTACAGCATTTCCTGGAGCCAACGGCATGAAGCCCAACGACAACTACCGCCTGGTCCTGGTCACCTGCGCCAGTCCGATGCAGGCAAAACTCATCGCTCGCAGCGTTGTCGAAAAACGCCTCGCCGCCTGCGTCAACATCCTCCGCAGCCCCATCGAGTCTCACTATCGTTGGAAAGGAAAGGTAGAAAAAGCCCGCGAACTGCTCCTCATCATCAAAACCACCGTCCGCAAACTAGGCGGTCTCGAAAGGGAAGTAAAGCGCCTGCACAGCTACGACAACCCCGAATTCATCGCCCTGCCCATCGTAGCTGGCTCCAAAGCCTACCTCGACTGGCTCGACGAAAATACGTAGACAAAATCCCGGCAGTGCCTCAGTTGAATTTCCGCTCGCGACCCAAATCGGACCTCACGCATCGGCGCAGTGCGTCCGGCGAGTCGCGCGATTAAGCGGGAACGTACGTCAACCGAATCAGATCCTCGGCGATGAGATCGGTGGCCACCAGGTGGAGCGGCGGCCGGGGGCCGGCGAAGAATGGCCTGCCGCTCCCAAGCACGACGGGGCGGAGGTAGAGTCGATATTCATCGATCAGACCGGCCTCGGTCAGGCTTTGCGCCAGGACTGGGCCGCCAACGTCAATCTCGCCATCCAGTTCAGCCTTCAATTTGCGTATCGCCGCCTCGAAGTCCTCCGCGAGCAGCGTGGCGTTGGGGCCAACTGTTTTGAGCGAACGCGACACCACCCACTTTGGTTTGCTCCGCCACGTCGCCGCAAAGTCGCGATCATCTGCGTCCCAGTCAGCAAGGTCTTCGTCCCAATAACGCATGATCTCGTAAAGGCCGCGACCATATATGCAGCCCGTCAGGCCACGCACATGCTCGACGAAGTGACGAAAGGCCGAGGGCACAGGGGGCCCCAACTTCATGTGGTCGACGTAGCCATCCAGAGACTGGCTCATTCCGAAGACAAGTTTCGCCATGCGGCAAATCTCCTTCCCAACTTCTTCAAGATAGCTTGAGCCGCCGTCGCGCGGAGGTTAAGGTTGAACACGATCGGCGCGCCGCTTTGTAGGTGGGACCAATAACTACGCTTTTCCCCTGAATCCGAGATTCAAACTGAGGCACTGCCAAAATCTCTGTGCCTTCGGCGTCCTTTGCGATCTCTGCGTAAATCTTTTTCTTTCTCCTTGCGTCGCGAAGCCCTAAACGTACAACAACGCCTGATCCAAATCCGCCATAATATCTTCCACGTCCTCAATCCCCACCGACAACCGCACCAATCCGTCGGTGATTCCAATCCGCTCCCGCACTTCCGCCGGCATCGAAGCATGCGTCATCTGTGCCGGGAGCGAAACCAACGTCTCCACTCCACCCAAACTCTCCGCTAGCGAGCACAATTTCAGCTGATTCAAAAATCGTCGCGCCGCTTCCAACGAACCCAAGTCAATCGCCAACATCGCGCCTGGCCCTTTTTGCTGCCGCCGCGCAATGTCGTGCTGCGGGTGAGTCGGCAACCCCGGGTAAAACGTCTTCCGGACTTTCGGATGCGCATCCAGATGCCGCGCCACGGTAATTCCGTTCGCATTGTGCTGCAACATCCGAATCGCCAGCGTTTTGATCCCCCGCGAAACTAAAAAGCAATCCATCGGAGCCAGCCCCGCTCCCGCCGACCTCTGGATGAAATAAATTTTCTCCGCGTCGTCTGGACGCGTGAGCACCACCGCACCGCCCTGGGAATCGCTATGCCCATTCAAATACTTCGTCATCGAGTGCACCACAATCTGTGCGCCCAGCTCGATAGGCCGCTGCAAATAAGGGCTCAAAAATGTGTTGTCGACCGCCAGCGTCACATTTCGCTCGCTGGCGAGCTTTGCGATTGCGCTGATATCCGTAACGCGCATCGTGGGGTTCGTGGGTGTCTCGATATAAATCAGCTTGGTATTTGGCCGCAAAGCCGCCAGCACGCACGCCGGAATCGACGTATCTACAAAACTGAATTCCAACCCAAAATGCACCAGCAGTTGCGTCGACAGCCTGTACACGCCGCCATACACGGCCTCGGAGAGCACCACGTGGTCGCCCGGCCGGTACAGACGAAACACCGCGTCGATCGCCGCCATTCCAGAAGTGAACACATACGCGCTAAGCCCGCCCTCCAGTTTTGCAACAGTGCGCTCCAGCGCTTTCCGGTTCGGGTGGTTCGTCCGCGCGTAGTCGTAACCTTTGTTCTTTCCAAGCTCCTCGTACACGTACGTCGACGTCTGATAAATCGGCGCCACAATCGCACCTGTGGCGGGATCTGGCTCCTGCCCGACGTGAATGGCGTTCGTGGCAAATCCCATTGCGCTCTCCTCTTACCTCGGCAGGCTTATTGCCGCGTGGCCTGCCTCTTGCAGCACAAAAAACCGCTGCTTTCCCTGTCGATCTGGATTTTCGGGACCAGGGGCCTATCGCTGCGCTTGCGGCCTCCAACTTCCTGCAGGGCAGATTCCGAAGTTACAGGAGCAAAACCAGTGAGTCAAATACGCCGCGTCAACATGTAGCTTGGAGTACATCGTTCCGTCGCCGCTTCGGCCTTCCACCCGAGCAGCATCCCGTCACGCATTTGCATCTTAGTCCAGAGCGGAGTAACTTGGCGCAATATCGTATTTCCGTGGAGGATGGGGTCCAGCGGAACATGAACTTTTCTCGGCTAAGATTTCCAGGTCTTGTCTTTATTTTTCTTGTGGCGACCGCGATTTGCGTTGCGGCTCAGGATCCATCGCCTCCTCCGTCTCAGACGCCCGCGCAAACCACACAACCAACCCGATTGACGATCGAGGTCACCGGCGGCGAGAAAGCCGTTCCCGTTGAAAACGCCAGCGTCTACGTCAAGTACGTCGAAGAGCATGTCATCAAGAAGGACAAAAAACTCGAACTGAACGTCAAAACCAACCGAGAAGGCGTCGCGCATGTCGCCGAAGCTCCTCTTGGCCGCGCTCTTGTTCAGATTATCGCTGAAGGTTGGAAGACCTACGGACGCTGGTACGACATCACCGACCCGCACCAGGTCATCAAAATCCGCCTCGAGCGCCCTCCAAAGTGGTACTGAGTTGACCTCGAGCAGGAATTTTGTTCACCGCTAAGCGCATCGCATCAAAATTTTCCTGCGTCTTGTTCCCTCGCAAAGCGCTCCTGTTCTTTTCTCTCCTTCTTTTTCTTTCTCTTCTCTGTCAACTCCGCGTCTCTCCGTCCTCTGCGTAAATCTTTTTCTTTTTTCTTCCTGCTTCTTTTTCCATCCTGCGCTCTCTCTTTAGTTGCACTGAAATTGTGCAAACAGCTTCAGCGCGTTGAAGAAAGTGCAGTTAGACATGACCGCGACCCGATTTCCCACACACTTATCCACACTTGTGTTGAAAACTTAATCGTACAGAAATATTCTCCGCCGAGTTCGGCATGGGACGTGCCCGGCGATTTTTTGACCGTACTTGAACGCAGATGCTACAGTACTTCTTCCAATGAATGACTCCTTCGACGGAACCTTTTCTCTCTTCCAGATGCTCTGGGGCAATGTAGTGGCCCGGCCGTTGCGCAGTTTCCTCAGCGTCTTCGCCATCGCGATTCAAGTCATTCTGGTTCTTCTCATCGTCGGTCTCACAACGGGAGTTCTTTCCGAATGGGGAAAGCGCCAAGAGGGTATCGGCGCAGATCTCCTCGTTCAACCGCCGAACTCTTCCATCTTCTTCGCCTTCTCCAGCGCCGTCATGCAGGAATCTCTCGGCGACAAACTTGCCGCGCTGCCTGGCGTCGATGAAGTCGCTCCCACCCTTATCCTCACAGAACCAAAGAGCTTGAACATCGTTTATGGTATCGACTACAAACGGTTCAACGCTCTCAGTCGTGGATTCTTATTCCGCTCCGGCCGGCCGTTCGAATCCAACGAGGAAGCCATTGCCGATGACATCATCGCGCGGACTAAACACCTGAAGGTCGGACAGCAAATCTCTCTTTTGAATCATACGTTTACCATTTGCGGAATCGTCGCCCACGGCAAAGGCGCCCGCTATTTCATTCCCTTGAAGGCCGCGCAGGACATCGCTGGCGCCGAAAACCGCGTCTCCATGTTTTACGTACGCAGCAAAGGCGATACCGAAGGCACGCGCGCGCAGATTCTGCAGCTCTCTCCCCAGGATCGCGTGCGTTCCATGTCCGAATACGTCACGCTCATGAGTTCTTCGAGTCTTCCCCAATTGAAACCCTTCACGCGCACTATGGTCGGACTCGGACTCGTCATCAGCTTCCTCGTCGTCCTTCTCAACATGCATACCATGGTTATGGAGCGCACTCGCGAAATCGGCATCCTCAAAGCGCTGGGTCTCTCGCGCCTTGGAATCCTGCGCATGTTGCTCGGCGAAACCCTTATCCTCACCGTGGCCGGTTCAGCCCTCGGAATCGTGCTTACCTTCATCTTTCAAGCCGTTATGAAGGAGGCGAACCCCAGCCTCATGATTTTGATCACGCCTCAGTGGGTTATTTCTGCGGCTCTTCTGGCCGTTGCCGGCGCTGCCATCGGCGCCATGTATCCCGCTCTGCGCGCTGCCAGTTACGACCCCGTCGTCGCTCTCGCCTACGAGTAGCCTTTTCCGCTTCCGTCGCGTCATCCTCCAACCGTTACTCCCACGAATACCATGGTCCTCGTGAAGGTGATTACCGATGCCAAGGACCGAATCACCGGCACTCCCACTAAGTCGGATCCGGAATCGATGAAACGCCAGCTGACGGAGCAGATGCAGAAGCAGCAAAACCCGCGGTGAGTTCGCGGAAGCGATTTTCTTTCAGGAATAGGGCGTTGTTTATTTTGCTTCAGGATGCGGGCGCGAACGCGGCAAGTTCGCGGGAGACGTCGTCAATTGTGGCGAGCGGGCAAGACACATGGACCGTTTGCCCAGGCTCCTCCGCATCTATCAGCAAGTTTCCATTGTGTGTGCGGATGTGAACGTACTGGTCTCCGTCTTTGACCTCAACCAGTTCCGCTTCGGGATATCTTTGAAGTTCTTTCGCCACTGCGTGTACCAATGGCATGAATTTTTCTGCCTGGTAGCCTGCATGATGCATCTGGTCTCGCGGAACGAAATGCATCGCCATCGGGATGATCGCGGCAGGCATCCAAACATGGACGTGCTGCCCCCGGCCTCGCGACTCGTCAACATCGACACGGAGCACCCCTTCGCGGAAGGTGTAAGCCCCTGCCAGCAGCACTGTGGCCCCAAAACCCAGAGCGACTTTCGCGAGTAATATCATGTTGCCTGTCCTTCCGTCCTCCGCGCTGACCGCGTAGGACTCTAAGCTCGAAACGTTCCAGCCTTCCCTACGGCCTAGTCCGTAACATTCTTCGAGTCCAGCCACACCCGAATCGTGTTCTCGTCATCCTTCACGGAAACCAGCTCCACATCGCCCTGCGACGCAAGCGCATGCAATCCCGCGGCGATATCTAACTCGTCCTTCGAGCCAGAGAGCAGCGCCTCGACGACCTTCATCGGAACTTTGACTTCGACTTGCGAATCCTTGGACTTCTTCTTGTCGTGGACATGAACGTACATCTGGCCGTCTTTCTTAGACACCTTGATGTCCGCGTCGTCGCTCTGCACCGTCACATATTCGCCGTCTTTGGCTGCGCGAACCGCTTCAAACAGGGTGCGCACGTCCACGCCATCGCAATCCATGCAGCCGATGCGTACTTTGCCGTTGTGCAGCCGGTCGTGGTCAATCGCTGGAATCACCTTTTCGGCCAAGTCGAGAGGAACGTTGACGCGAACCGTCTCGCCCTTGGAATTGCTGCTAATGACGCGCACATGCAGCCACCGCTCGCCATGCGCGGAGCCTGAGGAACTTGAATTTGTTTGAGCCGGGGTGCGCAGCGGCGCGAAGAGCGCAGATGCCGCCAGAAAGGCTATCGCGGGGAAGAGTTTCCGGGTGCGGCTGAGCATAGGGGATGCCTCCTTGGGCATTTGGAGAGAGATACGAGGGTGGGTGCGGAAAAGTTTCCTGATTTTTGTTTCGGGACCCAAACGGGCTCTAGGAAGTGATCGAAATTGGGATTTGGTGACTCGCTGCGCCTGCTAACGGTGCGGCACAGCCGAGCGACCATGCCCGATGCCCACGCCATGCCCGGCGTAGCCTGCTGCGCCCCTACAACGGACGGGATCTGCCGACCGCGAGTGCACGGCTACTCACTTCGGCTGCCATTTCAGGAAGATGGCGGCTAGCGGGGGCAGCGTCAATACCAGCGAGTGAGGACGGCCCTGACAGGGTTCGTTCGAGGCGTTTTGCCCGCCCATATTGCCTACGTTTGAGCCGCCATAGCCCTTCGCGTCCGTGTTCATGATTTCTGAGTAGAAACCCGGTTTAGGCACCCCGACGCGATAGCCCTCGCGGACAACCGGCGTGCAATTCAGAATTACGATCAGCAAGTCTTCGGGTTTTTTGCCGTGGCGCGCAAAGGCGAAGACGCTGTTGTCGGCATCGTTGGCGTCAATCCACTCGAAACCTTGCCAGTTGAAATCGACTTCGTGAAGGGCCGGTTCTGAGGCAAGCAGTTTGTTTAGATCGCGCACCAGGCTTTGGATTCCCTTGTGCGAATCGTATTGCAGGAGGTGCCAGTCCAGGCTGTGTGCTTCGCTCCACTCGTTGCGTTGTGCGAGTTCCTGACCCATGAAGAGGAGCTTCTTGCCCGGGTGGGCGCAGTGATATGCCAAGAGCGTGCGGAGGTTGGCGAACTGCTGCCACATGTCGCCGGGCATTTTGTGCAGGAGAGAATTTTTTCCATGGACGACTTCGTCGTGGGAGAAGGGAAGCATGAAATTCTCGGTGAAGGCGTAGAGCATCGAGAAAGTCAGCTTGTTGTGTTCGTATTTGCGATGGACGGGGTTTGCGGAAAAGTATCTGAGGGTGTCGTTCATCCAGCCCATGTTCCACTTGAGGCCGAAGCCGAGTCCGCCCAAGTAGGTGGGGCGCGTTACGCTTGGCCAGGACGTGGATTCCTCGGCGATGGTCAGGATGCCGGGGAAGCGCGCGTAGGCGACCTCGTTCATGCGCTTTAGGAACGCGATGGCGTGAAGATTTTCGCGGCCGCCGAATTCGTTCGGAATCCACTCGCCAGCTTTGCGGGAGTAGTCGAGGTAGAGCATAGAGGCCACGGCGTCCACGCGAAGGCCGTCGATGTGATATTTGTCGAGCCAGAATAAGGCGTTGGAAATGAGGTAGTTCTGGACTTCGTTGCGGCCGTAATTGTAGACGAGCGTGCCCCAGTCCGGATGCGTGCCCTGGCGCGGGTCCGCATGTTCGTAGAGATGAGTGCCGTCGAATTGTGCGAGGCCGAAGGTGTCGCGAGGGAAATGGGCCGGCGTCCAGTCCAGAAAAATGCCGATGCCCGCTTGGTGGCAGCGGTCGACAAACTCCATAAATTCCGCGGGAGAGCCGTAGCGGCTGGTGGCGGCGAAGTACCCGATCGTCTGGTAGCCCCAGGAGCCATCGAACGGGTGTTCCATAATGGGAAGCAGCTCGATGTGGGTGTAGCCGAGGTCTTTGACGTACGGAATGAGCTGATCGCCTAGTTCGCGGTACGTGAGCCAACGGTCGTGATCTTCTGGGACACGGCGCCACGAGCCGAGGTGAACCTCGTAGACGGAGATAGGTGCCTCGAGCCAATTCTTTTGCCCACGCTGGAGCATCCACAAACCGTCGGACCACTCGTAGGTGTCGAGGTTAGCGACGACGGAGCCGGTGTTAGGGCGAAGCTCTGCGCGGAAGGCGTATGGATCGGCTTTAAGCGGCAACATGTTGCCGTGCGCGCCGATGATTTCATATTTGTAGATCGCGCCTTCGCCCAATTCGGGAATGAAGAGTTCCCAGATTCCGGAGGAGCCGCGGGCGCGCATCGGATTGACCCGGCCGTCCCAGCGGTTGAAGTCGCCGACGAGGCTGAGCCGTTTTGCGCTCGGCGCCCAGACGGCGAAGTGAACTCCGCGGACACCTTCGAGCGTTTTGAGGTGCGCGCCGAGTTTCTCGTACGTGTCGTAGTGGCGGCCTTCGCCCATGAGATGAAGATCAAACTCGCTGAGCAGATAAGGAAAGGCGTAAGTATCAAAGGCTTCGACGGTTTCGCCGTAGTGGGTACGGAAACGGACTCGATAAGAAGATGGAGCCAGCGCGCTCTGCTGCGAATCGGGAAGCGCCGCCTCAAAAAAACCTTCGGCGCGGAGCTTGCGCGCAGGAATGGGTTCGGGTACGCCCTGGAGCAATACGCTCGCGTCGGCGGCGCCGGGACGGAAGAAACGGATGACCCAGCCGCGTCCCGCGGGATGCGGGCCGAGTACCGAGAATGGATCGGCGAGACGGCCGGCGAGCAGGGCGTCAATGCGAGCGTCGAGGTGCGCGTCTTTAGCCGGCGCGGCGGCGCTGGCCTGCGGGGAAGGAGCTTGCTGTTTTTCTTCAGGCATGGGGCTCTGCTCCGCAGCGATCAGATGAAGGACGGTGACGGAGGCGGAGTACAGTCTACCGTTTTCGGCGCTGGGAAGAACAGGAAACAAAAGGGACTGCGGGTCGTGCGCCACCCCGACAAGGGGCACCTCGCTCATTTTTCTACTCGCTTGCGTCAACCCCCGCATAGCAGGCACAATTCGCCTGCCCGATTCGGTCATTCTCACCACTCAGGAAGGCACGCGATGCGACGACTAGCTCCAGCAATCATCTTGGCATTCAGTCTCTGTACTTCGCTTCAGGCCCAAACAAAATCTCCTGTGCAACCGGCCGACTACGGCCAGTGGGAATCCCTCGCCGTGCCCCGCGAATTCGGCGGTCTCTCGCCCGACGGAAAATGGCTCGTCTACGCCGTCAACCGCTCTAACCGCGAAAACGAGCTCCGTGTCACAAACATTGCCGACGGCACCACCAAGACCGCCGCGTTCGGCACGCAGCCGGTCTTTTCTTCCGACTCGCGCTGGATCGCCTACGCCATCGGCTACTCCGAAGCGCAAGAAGAAAAAGTGCGCAAAGACAAAAAAACCATCCAAAGAAAGCTCGGACTCATCAACCTCTCGACTGGTGAACAGATCGTCGTCGACGGCATCGAGTCGTTCTCCTTCAGCCCCAAGGGGACCTACCTCGCCATGCGACGCTACGCGCCCGAGAAAAAAGACATTTCCGATGCTGCCGCGAGCTCAGAGACCGAGGACACACCCGGCGCCACGCTGCTCCTCCGCCAGCTTTCGTCTGGACATGACACTTCGTTCGGCAACGTCTCTGAATTTGCCTGGCAGGATCTTCCCAAGCGCGGCACGCTCCTCGCGATGACGATCAGCTCCGAAGATAAAACGGGCAATGGTGTGCAGCTCTTCGATTCCGAAAATGCGTCGGTCCGCGTCCTCGATTCCTCCTCCTCCGTCTATAGCGGACTCTCTTGGCGTAAAGACAGCGGTGATCTTGCAGTCCTGCGCTCCAAATCCGATGACCACCGCGAAAGCGCGACACAGATTGCGCTAGCGTGGGCTCATCTCGGCGACGGTTCCGAAGCAGGCCACACCTACGATCCCACCACGGATACAAAGTTTCCCGCCGGCATGCGCACCGTCTCCTTTCACAAACCGACGTGGTCTGAAGACGGCGAAATGGTCTTCGTAGGCATGGCTAAATGGGAAGAAAAAATCGCGGAACCAAAAAAATCCGAGAAAGAGAAGACCAGCGACGCTGCAAAGACTGACTCGGCCGCCAGAGAGAAAGACAAAGACGCCAAGGATAAAGAAAAACCAAAAGACGCTGACGATCCCGCCACCGTAGCAATCTGGAACGCCCACGACACCGAAGTTATGCCCAAGCAAAAGCTCAATGCCAAGAACGACCGTCAGAAAAATGTCCTATGCGCCTGGCATTTGCAGAGCGGCCAGCTCGTTCCGCTCGGCAAGGATATCGAGGAAGAAATCGTTCCCTTCAAACATCAGCAAACCGCCTACGCCGCCAACTGGTCCGCGTACGCCATGGAGCGCAGCATCGGCCGTCCCGCCGCAGACGTCTACTTCGTCGATCTCGCCACCGGCAACCGTACAAAAATTCAGGATCGCCTCAACGATGACTACTATCTCGAACCCAGTCCCGCCGGCCGCTACCTGCTCTATTTCCACGACAATAACTACTGGACGGTGAACACTGCTACGCGCGCGGTCGTTAACATCACGAAAACTGTCCCGACAGCCTTCGCCGATCTCGAAGCCGACTACACTATCAAGCAAAAGCCCGCCTTCGGCTTCGCTGGCTGGACGAAGGACGACGCGAGCGTCATCCTCTACGACAAATTCGACCTATGGCAGGTTTCGCCCGACGGTTCTCACGCCACAAAACTCACCGATGGCGCCGCCGACCAAGTCCGCCACCGCTATGTGAAGCTAAACCCACGCGACGAGTTCATCGATACCGAGAAGCCCATGTACCTCAGCATGTTCGGCATCTGGACGAAAAAATCCGGCTACGCCCGTCTCAATCTTTCTCCCTCCGGCAAATTCACCGAGGAGCATCTAATTTGGCTCGACAAGAGTGTCGATCGTCTCGGCAAAGCAAAAGATGCGGACGTCTTCGCCTACGTCGAACAAACTTTCACGGAATCGCCGAATGCTTTCGTCGTCGGCCCCGATCTGAAAAATCCGAAACAAGTCACAAGGACAAACCCGTTCCAGAGCAATTACGCGTGGGGCAAAGAAGAACTGATCGATTACAAAAACAGTCACGGCGAGCGCTTGCAAGGCGCGCTCTACTATCCCGCCGGCTACGACCCCAGCAAAAAATATCCCATGGTCGTCTACATGTACGAAAAACTCTCCGACGGCCTGCATCAATACAGCTCGCCATCAGAACGCAATTACTACAACGTGGGCGCCGTCACCAGTCACGGCTACTTCATGCTGGAACCCGACATTGTCTTCCGTCCCCGCGACCCGGGTGTGTCGGTCGTCGATTGCGTCACGGCAGCCGTCAAACGCGTCATTCAGATGAACATCATCGACCCCAAACGAGTCGGCGTGATGGGCCATTCCTGGGGTGGTTTTGACTCCGTCTATCTCGCCACGCACACCACGGACTTCTTCGCCGCCGCGGTAGCTGGCGCTCCTATCACCGATCTCGTCAGCAACTACGGAAATCACCATTGGAGCTCCGGCATCGCGGAGACCGACCACATCGAAACCGGCCAGCAGCGCATGGAAGTCCCTCTTTACGAGGACTTGCAAGCTTACATTCGCAACTCTGCCGTCTTTGGCGTACAAAATATGACCGCGCCTCTCCTCATTGAAGTCGGCGATAGCGACGGCACGGTCTTCTTCCATCAAGGCGTCGAGCTCTACAACATCGCCCGCCGCGCCAAAAAGAACGTCGTCCTTCTCGAATACGCCGGCGAAGATCACGGCCTGCGCAAAAAGCCCAACCAAATCGACTACCAGCACCGCATCTTCGCCTGGTTCGGCCACTACCTGAAGGACGAACCCGCCGCGGCATGGATCACCAACGGCGAAAGTTTTCTGGATCACGAAAGGGAACTGAAGAAACTAAAA
>DASXMM010000272.1:0-4755 GCA_036495665.1 Candidatus Acidiferrum sp.
CTGTCGTCAAAATGTTTCCAGGTCGTGTCGCCTTCGCCCTTCTGATTCTTCGCCGCGTTGATTCCGCCCTGCGCGCAAACGGAATGCGACCGCTTCACAGGCACAATCGAAAACAAATCCACGGGCACGCCCGCTTCGGCGACGCGAATCGTCGCCATCAGGCCGGCCAGACCACCGCCCACCACAATAATTTTTGGCTGTCTCATTTCAGATAAAAGTCAAATGGGTGCCAGTTCAACCGAAAACTCAGGACAATCAGGACCCCGACTAGGCTGAATGCGAATCCCACGACTGCTCCAAGTGCCCCAGCCGCACGCTGCGCCTTAACGGTCGCCGCCAAACCCCACTTGCACAAGAAATTCCAAATCCCAACGCCGAGGTGAAACGACGACGCCAGCACGCCGATCAACATGAATGTCAGCGCGTAAGGATCCTGGAGCAAACCTTCGACGTCCGCGTAGGTTGATTTACCGTGTGTAAGCCAGCGCTCCGTATACAAATGCCATGCAATGTAAGCGAATGCGATCAATCCCGTATAACGCTGCGTGGTATAAAGCCAGTTTCCAACCCACGGGTAAGCCGAGACATTCGACTTTCCGCGCAGCCAGATGTAAATGCCGTACCCGCCGTGAAAAAGCATCGGCAAAAAAATGAAGAGCCACTCGACCAGGACACGAAACGGGATCGTCTGCAGCTCAATGGATTTCGCGTCATACTGCGACGCACTCACGAGCGCATAGCTGTTCGACCAGAAATGTTCCGCCAGGAAAGCGCCAACGGGGATGATGCCGGTCAACGAATGCAGTTTGCGAAGGAAATAATCGGTTTCTGGCTGGGATGCCGTAGCGGACATGCCCTCTCCGCCGCGTCAGATACTGAAGAGCGCTGGAGTCTCGCGGCACTTTCAGTATAGGCAGTTGAAAACAACGATGCAAGTTAGCCTGTTCGTTCCTCCGACACGCGCCGAGCGAAAATTCGTTGCGCGGTGCGCTCTTTCTCGCTTAAATGAAGATATCACGGATGGTATCCGCCTGGCCCCTCCCGCCTGGCAACCTTCTCGAGCCGAACGGATATCCGATGACCACAAGCCTCAGCCTCGCTTCTGAGCTGGAACGCATCGCAAATGCTATCGAATCAGACGCTACGGCTACGTCGCAAATCTCGTTGAGCGGTATAGCGGAAAAGATTGCCAGAAATCTTGGCGTCAAATCCGACGAAGTGGCCCTGATGGGCGTCTCGACGCGCTGGCGCCACCTGCATTTCCTGGTCCCGGAATCGCTGAAGCAGGTCGGCTTTATTCCCCTTTCGAGCACCTCCGCGATAGCGGCGCGCACTGCGCGCGAAAGCCGCCCAGACATCATTAATAATTTTGCCGGAATCCGGCACGCGACCGTTTTCGAAGGCGTAAGAATCAGCGGCGAAACCTCGGAGGTTATTCAGAAGCTGATCAGCGCGCCGATTCTTTCCGGCGACAAGGTTGTGGGCGTCATTCAGGTAAGCCGTAAGGGTCCCAACGCCGGGAGCGCCGGTCCGGACTTCAGCGCCGACGATTTAGGCAAAGTTCTCGCGCTCTGCAAACCGCTCGGAAAGTTGCTCCAGCATCTCACAGGCGAACATTAATAGCGCCTTCTGACTCGTGTCACAGTTCATTCATTTTTCGCGTCCACGCTCGGCAAAAACTCCGCGAATTCGTTTGACAGTCCTATACAGACTTGTTATTTTTCCACAGCGGAAAGTTTTTCGCTGCTACTCTACTCACGGAGGCGCCTCAACCCGGCACCATGGCGTTCGTTGCTAAGAAAATCTTCCTCACCAAAGGCGTCGGTAAACATCGCGAAAGACTTTCGAGCTTTGAGCTCGCCCTGCGCAATGCAGGAATAGCCGCGTGTAACATCGTGCGCGTTTCTTCGATTTTCCCGCCTAACTGTAAATTGATTTCGCGAAGCGAAGGCTTGAAGCACATCAAGCCGGGACAGGTGGCGTTCACGGTCATCAGCGAAAATTCCACCAAAGAAGCGCACCGCTTGATCGCCGCCAGCATCGGCCTCGCGCTCCCGAGCGACAAATTGATGTACGGATATCTGTCGGAGCATCACTCCTTTGGCGAAACGGAGGAAGTGGCCGGCGAATATGCCGAGGAACTCGCCGCGGAAATGCTGGCGACCACTTTAAACGTGGAATTTGATCCGGATCTCAGCTTCGACGAAAAAAAAGAAGTCTACCGTATCTCCAACAAAATCGTCCGAACCATGAACGTCACGCAATCCGCCGTCGGCGACAAACGTGGCCTTTGGACCACCGTCCTCGGCGCCGCCATCCTGATCGGCGAAGACGACTGAGACTTCTTCTCTTCTCTGCGACCTCTGCGTTCTCCGTGCGCTCTGTGTAAATGTTTGTCCTTCGTTTTTTTTGCGCTTCGAATTTACCTAGTCGCTGTCCAATTGATACGCCGTCTTCAACCACTTCGTCACTTCCTCATCGATCTCGTCCGCGCTTCTTAATTCGATCCGGTGCGTAATCCGATCCTTCTTCGCCAACCCGCCCGTATCAATGATTCGCTTCGGCAATTTGCCTTTGTACCTTGCTAGCGCGAATCCTAAATCGACGCGCGTGTTGGTCGTCGGCTTGATTTGTGCGAACACGTGTGCGCGATATAGCGGCACCATCGTCTTGCACGGGCACGCTTTTACATCCGCGCCCATTGATTTCCCCGGCCGCAACAATTCGTCGTAAACTGGACGCAATTTCTCTTTCGCAGCCGCGCATTGCTCCTCAACATAAACCTCAGCCGACTTCAAATACGTTTCGGGCGAGTCCAAATCGGCGGTCCCCTTGCCCTCCATCCGGTCGGAAATCCATCCCGCGTAATTTGTGCCCAGCTTATGTTTCGCCTTCAACCACTCACGGCGCGCCTTGTCTTCTTTTGGCCCTTCTTTCTTCGTCAGCGCAATCCATTCTTCCAGCGAGCGCCCCGTTTTGTCCTTCATCTCGGCGATGGATTTCTGCGCCATCGCCACGCTTGGGTGCACGCCATATAACGATTTGGTCTTCGCTTCGCCCGCCTTAGCCATGGCTCGCTCCGCAGCGCGAACGTGTTCGTGTGTGACGCGGTTATTTCTCGTGCTTGTAAAAACCAATCCGACTGAGCGCCGCGCCCACCACGAGTGGCAGCGCCACAGTCGCATCGTCAAATACTTCCGCAAATTTTCCGCCCTCTTCGGTCGGAACAAATTTGCCCCACGAAACCGCTTCCGTGTACGTGCTTCCGCTTAATCCGCCCCAATGCACCGGTTCTGGACAAATCCTTAAGCCGTAGTTGTACCGCTTCAAGGGAATCTTTTTATATCCACGCCTCGCCAAAAGCTCCGCATACACTCCGAATTGCTGCGACCAATTCCGCGGCACACCTCCGCCAACCGTAAAAATGCCCATCCGCTTGGTCGCCAGCATGGTGTCCGCGAACTTCTCAAAGTCTTCAAACGGGTCGAACCGCAACAAGGGCCGGTTCGCTCTCTGCCGCGCAATCTTATGCAGGGCAAAATCAATCCCCAGCTCCGAATCGCTGAACGCCGGTACAAACACCGGTACATTGTGTTCGTAGGCCGACTTCAGAATTCCGCGCCCAGCTCCCTGCTCGTGAAGTGTCTTCCCGATCGCTCGATGCAGTTTCCAGCTGCACACGACCTCTTCCGCGTCCCAGTTCGTCAGAACGTGCTGCATCATTTGTTCGACGTGGTCGAGATTCGTTTCCGGTTCGAGCGAATCGTAAACGCGGTTATAGCCCGCCTCGAACAGCTCCGTGTCGTCCATCTTTGGGTCGTAGCGGAAATGCGAATGCCCGGTGGCTTCCACGAGTCCATGCGCCATGAGCGCGCCGGTCGAAACGATAGCCTTCACAACGCCGCTTTCAATCAAGTCGCAAAAAACAAAACCCATTTTTGCAACGGTCAATGCACCCGAAAGCGTCAGAACTACAAAACAATCCTTGTCGCGCGCCATCGTTTCCAAAACGTCGGCAGCGTCACCAATCTGCCGGCCCGTAAACGCCGTGTTGCCCATCGCGCGAACCAGTTCGTCGATAGTGCGGCATTTCGACAGGTCAATGGGAAACATCGGCCGCAACTTATCCTTCACCGGATCGTGCAGTACGCGCCCCGTGACCGTCTTTTCTTGCCGCTTTGCCATCTTATCTCCTCAACTTCTCTTGCGTTCTCGTCTCCGGCGTCCACACCATGCCGTACAAATTTATTTTCGCAACGATTGATATTACAAATGCGCCCAGAAGGAAAGAACAAAACGCTCCAAAAAATCTTTCTACGAGCATGATAAACTAAATTTTATGACAAAGAAATTCACAATCGGCCTTCTTCAGTTGCGCAGCACGCCGAACCCTAAAGAAAATCTCGCGCACGCCATCGAGAAAATCCGCGAAGCCGGTGATCGCGGCGCACAAATCATTTGCATGGATGAACTGTTTCACGGAGAATATTTTTGCCGCACCGAAGACGCCGACCTTTTTAATCTCGCGGAACCCATTCCAGGGCCCACGACCGAAGCGCTCGCGCAAGTCGCCAAGGAAAAAAAAGCCGTCGTCGTCGCTTCCCTTTTCGAACGCCGCGCCGCCGGCATCTACCACAACACTGTCGCGGTCCTCGACGCCGACGGCTCCTTCCTCGGCAAATACCGCAAAATGCACATTCCGGACGATCCCCTCTACTACGAAAAGTTTTATTTCACGCCCGGCGATCTCGGCTT
>DASXMM010000273.1:0-7903 GCA_036495665.1 Candidatus Acidiferrum sp.
GAACTCCGACGGAAACGCGTACGCGTCGAGAGCAGCATAAACCTGAGCTACATCATTCACGAAACCGGGGAACAACACGGCCTCGGATTGTTGAAGTGTCTTCGCGAGCGCTTGCGACTCCGCGAGACACGCACCGTCGCCAGCAAGGATTAGACGAGCTTCCGGATGCCCCGCTCGCACTTTTGGCAATGCCTCGATCAAATGGTGCTGGCCTTTTTCTGGAACAAAAACGCTGACGCAGCCGAACAAAAATTCGTGATCCCTGATCCCCCAATGTCCGCGTGCGCTGCTCCGCTGCTCCGGTGTCGGCAATCGCGGGATTTCGACTCCTTCGTTGACGATGGATATTTTGCCTTCGGAAATACCCGAATCCACGAGACTCCGCGCTACGTCCTGGCTATTTGCCACAAATCGATCGAGCGCGCGGTACAAAGCTTGCGACACCCAATTCTTCCTCAGCGCAAATCCAATACGGCGCGAGAGCAGCAGCGGGAGGCGTCTATGTGCCCTTGCCAGCCACGCTGCTGCCAGGGCGTGGGGCTCATTGAGATGAATTAGATCGAACTTGCCACTAGCTACCAATCTGTGCAGGGCGCCCGCCGCCCAGGCTCGCAAGCCGAGTCGCGGCACTTGATGTACCACGATTCCGGCGTTCGCGGAGCGTTTTGCGAGCGGGGAGTCTTGCGCGGCCAGCAGTGCGACTTCGTGGCCCCGTTCGCGCAGTCCCTGCAGTGTCAGCAACGCCTGGCTCTGCCCGCCGCGCCACTCGCGCTCAAGGTCCGCGAACAAGATTTTCATTCCTGATCCTGTTCCCCCGCCTCGCGCACAAGCTTTCCCAGTTTTTGGTACTTGATTCGTACGGCGCGGGCTGCCATTTGCGCGATCAGCGCGCCTCGATATCCGTCGAGAAATCCGCCCCGCAGAACATAATTCTGAAACCAGCTCCAGGGTGTTGCAAGCCATACAGCGAAACGCCAGGATCGCCGCCCTGCCGCAAACATCTGTTGCGCCGCGAGAACCGCGTATTGTTCGGTCTTTGCCTCATGCTCGGCAAACGACCGCACGGTGTAGTGCAGCAAGTCTCCCGCGAGCCGCCCCGGCTTGTCTTTGAATCGCAGCGACTCGTGAATGATTCCCGCAAACTGCGCGGCGTCCCGGCGGTAAAGACGCCGCTGAAAATCTGGGTACCAGCCCGAATGCTTGATCCATGCGCCCAGATACCAGGTTTTTCGCGCCATTTCGTAAACGTGGCATTTGGGTTCGTGCTTTTTCCAGCCGAGCAGGGAAGTTTGCAACGCACTGCTGAGCTCTTCGTCCGCATCCATCGAGAAAATCCAGTCGTTTTGTGCGCGCGATGCCGCGAAATTCTTTTGGTCGGAATAATTTGTCCACGCACGCTCCAAAAAAACTGCGTTGTGTTCGCGAGCGATCGCCGTTGTTCGGTCCGTGCTGCCGGAGTCCACCACAATGATCTCGTCGGCGATGCCCTTCAACGACTCAAGCGCGCGCGGCAGATTATGTTCTTCGTTGAGGGTGATGAGGCAAGCAGAGAGGCGATTCATCGGGTGCGTCGTCGGAGGCGGAACCCCATCGCCCGTATCTTACACTCACGCTGAGGCGAGTTCAGGCTGAATTTGCAGGGGCACGATGACAGAGCAGCGCGTCGTTAGTTTTTCTGGAAGCTCACACGAATCCGGCTTTCGCCGATGCGGAATTCGGAACCGTCTTGCAACATGGCGGCTCGCACGCGCTCTTCGTCGTAAAACGTGCCGTTCGTGGAATCGAGATCTTTCAAGTTGATGTATTTGTCGCGCACTTCCAGCAGGCAATGGTGGCGCGAAATCTCGGGATCGTTCAGCGGGATGTCCGCGCCCTTGCGGCCGATCACGAGGCGCGGTTTGGCGAGGCGGAAGACTTCGCCGTTTGCGGGACCGGACGTGATGGCCAGCACGAACACACCGTTCGCGGGGAGCTTTAGACCGTCGTCCGCGGGCGGAAGGTGCAAATTGGAAGTGGAAGCGTCGGCGCGAGCAAACGAAGGTAGTGGGCTGATGACCACGGTCTGGTCGGGGCGCCGTTTGACCTCGACAATGGTGGTCTTGCCGCATTTCGAGCACTTAAACTGCACTCTGGGATGGACCGAGGAGTCGGCATCCTTCAGTTTGTGCTCCGTTCCACAATGGACACACGTAGCTTGCATCACTCTAATTTAACACTCGGGCCGTCACGGAGTTGTGGTCTGTTTCATCATGTGCTGTGCGAAGGCACTCTTGGTACACGACCGGACGCGTGAGCGGAGACGGCGCGCGCGCGTCTTGTGCTACGATTGAAGATTCCAAACCAAGCAGGAGACCGGTGTGACGGAACATATTTCGCGTAAGGAATTGAAGCAGGACAAGATCCACGATGCGATCGAGCATGGCGCCGAAGCGGTCTTTTCACACACGACGGTTCTTGCCGCGGCAGTACTGGCTGTCTTGATTGTCGTCGTCGGTTATTTCGGCTATCGCTTTTACGTCGACCGTCAGACTGTGCAAGCTACCGCGGCGCTCGACATCGCCACGAAAGCTTACTCGGCGCGAATCGGTGCGGCGCCGGATCCCAACGATCCCGGTGAGCCGTTCTATCCGACGGAAATCGCGCGGGCCGAAGACGCCGTTACGAAATTCTCCGCTGTCGGCGATAAATATCCGAACACGAATCCCGGACGGCTCGCGATTTATTACTCAGCGCTTTGCTACGAGGACCTCGAACGCCATAATCAGGCTCTCGAACAATTGAAAAAGATTAGCTCCGGCAAAGACAAAGAACTTGAAGCCATGGCGCAGTATCAAACCGGTGTGATTTACGAGCGCACCGGAAAGCCCGTGGAAGCTGCCAAGATTTTCCGCGACTTGGCGGACCATTCCTCTGTTTTCGTGCCGCGGCCTCTGGTTCTGCTTGAGCTTGCGCAGAGCTTGCGGCAGAGCGATCCGAAGGAAGCGGTCAGCGTTTACGAGCAGCTCAAGAAAGAGTTTCCGAACACGGCGGTCTCGGACGAAGCGGATCGCGGCCTGGAAACGCTCTCGCCGAAATCCTGAGGCGCAGGCTGGCTGGGAATGAGCCTGCGTGCGGTTCGAGGTTCTAAAACGTTTCGAGATCGTAGTGAACGCAAACGGGCGGGCGCTCTCGCTGTCCGTCGCTGGAGCCGCTGATCGAACCACCCCTCACAAGCGCGCCGTGGGCGATGCGTGTGGAACTCTCACGCGGCCGGCGCTATCCGGAAGGTCCGCATCCTTACCGCAGCGAATTTGCGCGCGACCGCGATCGCATTATTCACTCGCGGGCCTTCCGTCGTCTTGAGGCTAAGACGCAAGTCTTCACCATCCGCTACTCCGATCACTTTCGTAACCGGCTGACGCACACGCTCGAAGTCGCGCAAATTGCTCGCACGGTAGCTGGGGCTCTCGGGCTGAACACAGAGTTTGCCGAGACGCTTGCTCTCGTTCACGATATCGGGCACCCCCCGTTCGGGCATGCCGGGGAACAGAAGCTCGACGAGCTGATGTGCGTTCATGGCTCGCGCTTCAATCACAATTTGCAGGCGCTGCGCATTGTCGAACAGTTCGAGAGTCCTTATCTCGATTTTCCCGGGCTGAATCTTACGTTCGAGGTGCGCGAAGGCATTATCAAACACTCGCACGATTACACCGCCGCGGAATTTTCGTATCTTGCCGAGTATTTACTGGATCTTCGTACGCCGCTCGAGGGGCAGCTCATCGATTGGGTCGACGAGATTGCATACAACACCGCGGACCTTGATGATGCCCTGGAAGCTGAACTGCTTAACCTTGATACGCTTCGCAGAGAGGTTCCCGTTTTTGGCGAGATCTACGCAAAAGTTGAAGCAGGACATCCCTCAGCCCGGGAGAAACTCAGGTTTTACGAAGCGCTTCGGCGAACTGTTGATTTCCTGGCCAGCGATCTTGTCTTGAACACGCGGCTCAATGTTCAATCCGCTGGAATCGCTTCCGTTGACGACATTCGCCGCGCCCCTAAACGGCTGGCAGGATTCAGCAGTGATGCGGCGAAACACAATGCGTCGCTGAAACGCTTTCTCTTCAAACACATCTACAATCAGCCGGCGATCACCGAGGACCGCGATAGTTCGGTGCGATGCCTCGAGGAACTTTTTGTCCACTACCTGAATTCTCCGGGTTCGATGCCGTCCTCTCATGAGGAATCTGCGCGCACTGAACCACGGCATGTGGTCGTCTGCGATTACATCGCAGGGATGACCGACCAGTTCCTGTTGCGCAAGCACCGCGAACATTTTGGCCGTCCTGAATCTTTGCGCGCCGGTGAGAGTTCCAGATCCTGACAAATCCTGGAGCAAAACGAATCCCACCATGGACCGCACCCATTTTGAAACACTCGTCGCGATGTATGACCGTGCTCCGATTAATAAATGGTTCGGGCCGAGGCTCCGCATCCCCGAAGAAGGGCGCGCGGAAATTGAGATGAGCGTGCGGCAGGATTTTCATCATGCAGCTCACGCGATTCACGGAGCGGTCTACTTCAAGGCGCTGGACGACGCGACATTTTTTGCTGCGCAGTCGCTCGTCACAGATTGCTTTCTTGTGACTTTCTCTTTCCAGCTGTACTTCCTGCGGCCGGTTTCCGAGGGCCAACTTCTCGCTCGCGGCCAGGTGGTTAGCCGCTCGAAACGGATCTACGTTACCGAAGGAGTGCTTTTGGACGGACGCGGACGAGAAGTCGCTCGCGGGAGCGGAACCTTCATGCCCAGCTCCATAAAACTCAGCCCTGAACTGGGTTACGACTGAACGTTTCGCGTCGGTGAGGCGAGTAGCGGATGGTTGGAGTTCAAGGCGCGGCCTCGTTCCTGCTATCTTGTCGACCCGTTGTGATAGCCTTGGCCGTTCTCGAGCACCAAAACGGTGAAAACGCATGCCGCAGGGCCCGCATCCCTTTCCCGTGCTCCGATGGTTCAGCTTGCTCTGGATGGTCGTGTGGCTTCCCGCTTATTTTCGTGTGTGGGGCTGGGCGAATCTGCTGCATTTGTGCGACGTCGCCGTGATTCTTTCGTTTGTTGGTATTTGGCTGGCGAATCCGCTGCTGCTTTCGAGCCAGGCGGTCAGCGCGCTCGCTGCGGGTGTTTTCTGGATTACGGATGTAGTCTGGCGTTTAACTACGGGGCGGTTTCTTTTGGGCGGCACCGATTACATGTGGGACTCGCGATACCCGTTGTGGGTGCGCCTGCTCTCCACGTTTCACATCGGTCTGCCGCTTGTCCTTCTGTGGACGTTGCGCAAGGTGGGTTACGACAAGCGGGCGCTGGCTTTGCAATCCGCGATTGCCGCCGTTCTTTTGATTGCAGGGCGATTCTTATCGGCGGACGCGAACATGAATTACGCGTACCGCGATCCCGTCTTCCATCGTGCCTGGGGAGCGGGGCCGGCGCATCTCGCTTTCACTCTTATTGTGCTAATACTGGCGATCTACTGGCCTACGCACTTGCTCTTGAGCTGGCTCTTCCGGCTTCCCAGCGGCTCTCACTCGGGGCCGTAAAAACTCTCCCGATTAGTCGGCGAGTTTCAGCTTCTCCATGTACATGTTGAAGGCTGTTTTGATTCTGGCTGCATCGGGAGGCTTTGTTTTGTATTCCATCAGAGGGAGGACGAAGTCGTCCATGGCTTTATCGATTTGCTCGAAGAGATCGGGATGCGTCTTCTTGAGCGCAGTGTCGCCGCCGTAGTCTTCGCCTTTATCCCAGACGCGCTCGAGGCTGTGCGCGAGTTGAGCGGCAGCTGCCGTGTCGCCCTTCTGAAATTCCAAATAGGCGTGCTGGGCGATAGCGCGATACGCTCCCATTTTTGTGTTATCAACGCCGGCGGTTTGAGGGACTTTTTTGTCCTGCGCGGACGCCGGGGAAAATGCCGCTGCTGCGGGAGCGAAGTGGCTACCATCGCGATGGTTGAGGCGATAGTCTTGCGGAAAAAAGTGGGCAACGCATCCTCCTAAAGAGATCGTCGATTTTCCCGCTTGCAGTTTCTGGAATGACTTATTTTCTCAGTTCTTGCGGCAGACGTGCTGGAGTTCAGTGCATGTGTAGCGTCTGATGTACAAAAGAAAAAGTGCCCAATACCTTGCTTTAGGCGTGTAGAAGGCGCGTTCGGGTGCTTGGCCGCGCTTGCGCCGGGTCATGGACAGCCCACCATGCGCGCCATGCATTGGCGTCATTGCCGAGCGCGGCGCCAGTAATCACGCGCAGCGTTCCGTAAACCAGCTCGCGGGTGGTTGTGTTCAGAGAATCGTCGTCGGCAAAATTCAGCAGATGAGGCACGGCGGCGAGGCGTTCTTCGCGGGTCAGCAAGCCGGATTGTCCGAGGCTGCTCGCAGCGCGCTCGCGAACCCGCGGGGATGGATCGTGCGTCAAGAGGTCGAGCAGCGGACCAATGGAGGCGTCATTGCCCAACATCGCCAGTCCTTCTACTGCCCAGTAGCGCGTATGTTCGTTAGCGTCTTGCGCGTAGTTCAACAGGCTGTGGAGCACTTTTTCCGGCTCAACGCCGCGGTTGCCCAGCGAACCGAGCCGCCACAGAGCCATGCCGCGGCCGGCGGGGTCGCGGCGCAACTGTCCAATCAAGCGCGCAACACTCTCCGGCGACTTGCTCAGATTATTCGCCGCGAGGTCAACGTCAACGGCCGCCGTGCGCACGCGAAGATCGCGCGAATTCAGCGCCGCAAGTACAAGATCGAAAAGCTTGTCGGTATTTTTGATGCGGCCACGCCAGCCGTCCACGTTTTCACGCAGCGTTTTCAGCGAGGACTCATCGTCATGCATCGCTTGTTCGAGCAGACGCTCCGCTTGTTGTTGCGGAGCTAGACCGTTCAAGTCGTTCAACTCCCGATCAACCTTTGTTTCGGCTGTGGGCATGCGCACGGGAGAGGCAGCGGGGGACGAATTTTGTGCCGAAAGGCTATCGTCGGGTTTAGGGGTCACGAGAGTCGTGCGAGCCGCCTCGAAACCTGCGAAAAGGGAAACACCACCGATTACTACGAGCAACGCTGTCCAGCGAATTGCGCGTCGCGGGCGTTTCGCTTTTGAGGCCGGGCCGAAATGACGTCCCGGTGAAACTTGATTTTGCAGCTCGAGCATTCGCAGTGGCTCCGCCAAGGTCTGGCGCAATCAAAGCGCCGCCTGTTCCAAGCGAAGGTAAGGGTTACGACGGAATGCGGCTATGGTACGGCAGGCCAGAAGAGCCCGCTTTGCCGCCTAACATGCGTAATTTCAAGCACTTCAACGAGTTACTGATAAGCGACGGAAGGAAAAGCTCCGTACCTACGGACAGGCACCTTTTTCGATTTTTCTAAATGAGAAGCTAGGAGCGCAGGGAGCGTTACGCCACTGGAACCAAGTTTACTGGCTCGATCCCGGTGACCGCCCCTCGTTACAAAGGAGCAATCTGTGTCGGCGCGACTTTCGTATCTTTCGGCGTGAACTCAAACCGCAGCCGCCATTCGCTCGCGACACTCTTTCCGTTTACTTCCGGCGGAGTGAACGCCCACTTTCGCGCGGCCTGGAGCGCAAGATCGGCGAAAAATTTGCTGGGTCCGGGAGAGTCGAACTCTGCTCCCGATACGCCGCCAGACGGATCAACGTTGACCTTCACGCTGACGCGTACCTTTCCACGAATCGTCGCGCGCGCTTTCTCCGACACGTCGGGCAAAACCTGATCCAGCACCTCACCCTTAGACGAGCCGACAGCAATTGCACCCCGATTGGCGCTTTCGCTGTTATCAGACTTCGCCGGCGAAGCAGCAGGCGACGGCGGCTCTTTTTCGCTCGTCGGTTTCAAAGACTCGGCAGGGGCCGTCGGGGCAGCCCGCTGGACGGTCTGCG
>DASXMM010000274.1:0-10385 GCA_036495665.1 Candidatus Acidiferrum sp.
CTTTCGGTGTTGATTGCCATGTTTGCGTCGTACGCTGCTCTGGATCTCGCAGGTCGCATAACGGCCGCTGGCGGTTGGACTCGCGTGTTTTGGCTATTGGGCGGGGCCGGCGCGATGGGGACTGGCATTTGGTCCATGCACTATATTGGGATGCTGGCGTTCATCCTGCCGATTCCCGTGGCCTACCATTGGCCGACAGTTCTGCTGTCACTGCTTGCGGCCGTCCTTGCGTCAGTCATTGCGCTGTACGTGGTGAGCCGGCCGAAAATGGGTGCCTCCCGAGCGGTCGCTGGAAGTGTCCTGATGGGTGCGGGAATTGCGAGTATGCATTACATCGGCATGGCCGCGATGCGTTCACCGGCTATATGCCAGTTTAATTCCTCCCTCGTCGTCATGTCCGTCGTGTTCGCGGTGCTGATTTCTTTCGCAGCGCTATGGATTACCTTTCACTTCCGAGATGAGAAAACGGGGATCGGCCGGGAAAAGTTAGCTGGAGCCGTCGTGATGGGTGCAGCGATCCCCGTCATGCATTACACCGGCATGGCTGCCGCTAGTTTCACGCCTTCGGGCATGCCGGCGGACCTGTCTCACGCCGTAAGCATCTCCACGCTTGGCACCACCGGAATTGCCACCGTCACTTTTGTCGTCCTCGGACTGGCCTTGCTGACGGCCTCGGTGGATAGGCGATTCGCGGCCCAGACCTTGGAACTGCAGGAAGAGAAGTTGCAGCGAAGCGAGGCGTACTTGGCGGAGGCGCAGAGGCTCACGCACACCGGGAGTTGGGCCTGGCGGGCGGGGGGAGACGCCTTGCATCTATCCGAGGAATGGTACCGAATTTATAGCTTCGATCCAGAAAACGGCCCGCCTGCTTTTGAACAACTCCTGCAGCGCACTCATCCGGAGGATCGAGCCAAGTGGAAAGGAGCAATCGATCGAGCAATCGACCGAAAGTCGGATTACGAAGTGGAATTCCGAATCCTTCTCCCGGATGCCACAACCAAATACATCCACACGGTAGGCCACCCTGTTTTGAACCCATCCGGAGATTTAGTGCAATTTGTGGGTAGCTCGACGGATATTACCGAGCGCAAGCGGGCAGAGCAGGCGACCCTTTTGCTGGCTGCGATTGTGGAATCGTCGCACGATGCGATTGTGAGCAAAAGTCTGGATGGCGTCATTACCAGTTGGAATAAGGGCGCAGAACGGTTGTTCGGCTACTCCGCCGAAGAAGCGGTTGGTCAAAACATCACACTGATTATTCCTCCTGAGCGTCGTGATGAAGAAAGAACGATTATTGAGCAGCTCACGCGAGGCGAGCGGATCGACCACTTCGAGACGGTCCGCATGCACAAGGATGGCAGCCTGCTCGACGTTTCTCTGACAATTTCCCCGATGAAAGATGCCTCGGGCCGCGTGGTTGGAGCATCGAAACTGGCGCGGGATATAACCGAACGCAATCGTGCCGAAGAAGCGCTGCGTCAGGCACAGACGGATCTCGCGCACGCCAGCCGGCTGACCACCCTGGGAGAGTTCACTGCCTCTCTGGCGCACGAGGTGAAACAACCGATCGCCGCAGCAGTCACAGACGCCAATACCTGCGTGCGATGGATTACGCGCGATGAACCCGACCTGAAAGAGGCGCGCGAGGCTGCGTGGAGAATTGTCAAAAGCGCAAACCGTGCCGCGGAAATTATCAACCGGGTCCACCTGCTCTTTAAGAAGGGCACTCCGCAACGTGAGTTGGTTGACGTAAACGAAGTCGCGCGAGAGATGATCATCCTCCTGGGAGACGAGGCATCGCGGCACTCCATATCAGTCCGAACAGAGCTGGCGGACGATCTTCCCCATGTTAGAGGAGATCGCGTGCAATTGCAGCAGGTGTTGATGAACCTCATGGTGAACGGCGTCGATGCGATGCACGACGTGGATGGGCCGCGTGAGTTGATCATCAAGTCGCAGTCAGCCGAAAACAACGAACTGCTGCTGTCGGTCAGCGATACCGGCGTGGGACTGCCCCGGCATCAGGCAGATCGGATCTTTAACGCCTTCTTTACCACCAAGACTCACGGCACCGGCATGGGACTTCGCATCAGCCGGTCGATTATCGAATCGCATGGTGGCCGCTTGTGGGCTGCCGACAACTCTCCGCGCGGCGCGAGTTTTTGTTTCACCCTACCCACCAAAGCCGAGGCCGAGGAATGAGACACGGAGTCGCTCCCGCAGTGTGTTCGTCATTCATGAGGTTGCCGGTATGCGTGAGGCCATCCAAGGGGGCAACGCAGCGATGAACGCAATTATCGGACCGAGTTTGTAGCCCCCTGCTGATCGAAGGTGTCCGCGTGAGGAGCGATCATGCAAAAGGGATCACTAATCATGGTGTGAAGTGAATCAGTCCCGAGTGACGAGCCATCCGGAACTTGGCACCGGGCGGGTGTTAACTTCTGGGTTGCTGAGTAACCGGAAGTAATCGAACGGGCCCGGTTAGTTAGATAACCGGAAAACTGACCCGCGACTATGTTTTTTCCGCGTTTTTCTCTTTCGCTGTTCAACTGTAAACTGTTAGCTACCCCATGCACTGGCTCGAACGTAAAATCCGCCGCTATGAGCACCGCCGCTGGACGACCGACGACAACCGGCGCGTGCAACCCTTCCACTGGGGACTGGAACACATCGGCGGCGACCCGAACGACCCCGATCCAGCCGCCTACGTCCGGCGCTATGCCGCCCAAGCCATCGAAAACAGCGTCGAATGGTTCGCTACCACTCCTGCCACCGACTATCAGCTCGACCAAGAAAACGTGCTGACCTTCACCAGTTCCATCGAATCTCCCTGGCCCGAAAACAATACCGTCCACGCCCGCCTCTGGCCCGCCCGCCGCGACAAGAAGCCACCCTTCAAAGCCCGGCCCGGCTGCGCCGTACTCGTCCTTCCCAACTGGAACGCAAAATGGCACGGCCAGGACGGCCTTTGCGACTGGGTTTCTCGCTTCGGCATCACCGCCCTTAAAATGGCCATGCCTTACCACAGCCGCCGCATGGCCAAAGGACACGAGCGGGCCGACCAAATCTGCGGCCCAAACATCGGCCTCACGCTTCAAGCCAACCGCCAAGCGGTTCAGGATTCGCGCCGCTGCCTGCGTTGGCTCGAACAACAGGGCTACACCCGGCTCGGCATCCTCGGCACGAGCCTCGGATCGTCTATCGGCTACATCACCTTGATGCACGACTCCGCCATCAAGGCGGGCGGCTTCCTCCACTTCTCGACCTATTACGCCGATGTCGTCAGCCAAGGCATGACCACGAACCACGTCTGGGAAGGTCTCCGCGACCACGTCACCGTCGATGAGCTTCGCGACTACTGGGCGCCGATCAGCCCGATGCCGTACGTCGAACGCGGCATGGGCGCCGACCGTAAGTCCTTCCTGGTCTACGGGAAATACGACCCTACGATGCTCCCCGAACTAAGCCGTCAGATGCTTGCGTCCCTCCGCGCTCACGGTGCACGCCCGCGCAGCCTGCAACTCCACTGCGGCCACTACTCCCTCGAACTCCCGCCCTTCAGCTACATAGCGGGCTACCGCGTCTTATCCTTCCTCCGTTCCGCCCTTGCTTGACACGAAATGCGCGGTCAGATTCGCAAGCGGTTCTGGAGCGAGGAGCCGGAATATTCTTCGTCAGCGTGGGCTTCAAGCCGCAATTTATTGCTTTCTGTGGCTAAGAAAATGCAGCTTGATTTAACAGCAGGCAATCGATACGCCTTCGGGGGACACTATGGACTTCATGGACTTCAGAATCTATGATCCCGAAACGATACAACTTGCGGAGACGTTAGCCGCCGAAGCGGGAGAACCTCTCGAAGAGGCTATCCTGCAGGCACTCAAGGAGCGATTGGAGCAGGTCAAGCAAGAAAAGGCCGCTCTTCCCAAGAAACGTCGACCTAATCGCGGCAGAAAAAATCGCCGCTAACCGGCTCGCAAGTACGCGGACGAAATCTAGTTCTTACGGATCCCCAGGCGCGCCCATTTTCACTTTTCTTAGTTCAAATCCGAATCGTGATGCTCGATCATGACCAGCGACAGCGACCCCTGCGGCAGCACCTTCAAGGTCTTCAAATACTCAATGATCGAATCGCGATCATACTCAGTCAAAGCGTTAAAGGCCTTCTGCGAGGCCGCGGCCTCGCCGTTGTGCGCGCCGATCGCCTCGCGGATCGTCGTAAACTTTCCGTGGTGCATGTAAGGCCCCTCATTCGCAAAGCCCCACAGCTTCCGCGTGATGAAAGACCGATTGCCCGCGGCAAACTCAGGAGACGAAGTCGCCACATCCTGGTCCAGCGCCTCTCCATTGGGATCCGGTCCGGTTAAGCAGATGTCGTGTAGTTTCAGGTCCGTGAACGCGGGGACCCAAACGACTCCATTCTTGTCCGGCTTCAATCTCGGCCCGGGCAATTGATCGCTCGTTAGATCCACGCTCAGTGTTGGCGCCTGCCCCACCTGCAGATTTCCCACTGGATTGTAGGGATTCGGCTCCGAATAAATCCAGCCCTTGTTGTACAGCGGCAAGCTCGGAATGTGGCAAGACGTGCAACCCGCCTGCGCGAACATTTTCTGCCCGTTGGCCACCGCCTTCTGCACGTCTGGATCATCCGGAATAATTTGTCCCGGCACCGGCAAAGTCGCCTGGAACACCGTCACGGCGGTCACGTCTGCCCGCGTCAGCTCGTTTACAAATCCATCGCCGTCCGCGTCTATTCCGTCGCCAAAGCGTTCCTCGGACTGTATCCCGTGGTGCTGATTGAACGCGTTGTTTGTAAATTGCCGAAGCGAGACCACCGACGAAGCCTGCTGAAACGGCATAATGATCAGACTCGGCGGAGTCTGTGCATTCGCGCTGCCGAGGCTCAAAGGCGTAATTCCCTCCACCTTCGACGTATCCCAAGTCCCATCCGCATTCCGCGTCAAGACTCCAAAGTTCACGCCATTCGCCGTCAGCGCCACAGAATTCCCCGGCTGCAACGCGTTCCGTTGTTCCTGCAGTGCAGCCGTCATCTGCCGCGCCAGCATCTCGATAAATCCCGAGCCGTTCATGCTGACGGTCTTGCGCTCATCCGCAATATCCTGCAGCGTCACGAACTGGCCATTCTCCGCCACGGCTCCACGGGTCGGAATCCCATCGCTGTGATCGAACGTCGCGAAATCAAATCGATTGCCCTCGACAAACACCTCGGTCACACGGTCTCCTCCGCCTCCCACGAACGGCTCGTTATGGCAGCCCGAGCAGGAATTCGAGTCCGGCCCGGATACGCGGTTGAAGTTTCGCGGAAAAACCAGGGGGCTCGATGGATCGGAGAGCGTCGGCGTCGACGAGCCCGTCCCTTTACTCAGCGGCCGTCCCTCGCCTTCCTGAATCGTCCACTTCGCCTCAAAAATCTTGTCTCCAAACGCGATAAGACGTTGAATTGACAGCTCATACTCCTCGCCATTTTTCAGATGGCGTGGGAGGGCAATTTCTTTCCCGATCAAACTTTTGTTCTGTGCGAATACCACCGCGGCGAGCGACAAACAGCCGATAAGCAAACTCGCGCGAAACAACCAGCGGGCAACCGGCGACATGGGCAAAATTCCTTTCGGTTCAGTTTGTTAAAGGGTTGGGGACTTGGGCGAAATCGTGCAGATAATTCCAGTAATCGCTGCTTCTGCCTATACGGGGTTCCCGGTAGTCCTTGAAGGAAAGTCGTGTAAGGAGCAAAACGCACCGGGTCGAACACGCGCCGCAGGCGACTGACCACCAGTGCCCACGATCCGTTACTCACTCTTCTTGTATCATCACGTAATGCAGACCCTTCTCGTCGAAGCCTTCGGTCCTCTCGCCGTAGTCTTCGTGATCTTCATCGTGGTCACGGGTTTCCGCCGCATGCTGCACCAATATCGCAATCGCCTCACCCCGGAGCAGCACCAAGCTGCCCGCGACACGTTCCGCAACCGCCTCGTCCATCCCAAACCCTCCGAAGTCGAGCAGGGAATCGGCGGCCTCCTCGCGCAACGTCTCATCGACTTGTATAAGGACCACCCCACCGTCCTGGCTGAACAGCTCGAAATTCGACATCCCGATGCCGGTCCAAAAGATTCCGCTGAATGGATCGAAGCCTTCCTCCCGCTCGATCTCGAAAGCCAGAAATACACTCTCGACCTCCCCAAACAGGGCTGGGGCCCCGGCTTCTGCTTCGCCACCGACGGCGACGGCAATTTTTACTGGATGCCGGTGAGCGATCACCGCCAATCAGACGCTCCCGTCTTCTACGCGTGTCAAGATCCCTACGGTAACGAAGAAGTGGCCCCGTCGCTCGACGAATTCCTCTCCTGGCCTCGCACTGTCCATTCCCCTGATGCACAGCAAACAGAAACCTGACGCACTACAACGAACACACCCGGTGGAGCATCGGATGTAGTGAAATTCGTAGATGCAGGAGCTGCAGGGTCGCAATGGAAAATTAAACCCTGCTTCTCGTCGACAACTGCAAAAGGAGAACCCATCTTGGCGAACGTGCTTATCACGGGGACGGGCACAGGTATCGGTTTCGCAACTGCGCTGACTCTTGGCCAGGCGGGGCACAAAGTGTACGCGACCATGCGTAACCCTCCCGGCTCGCCGGAACTTGGGGAGAGGGCCGCGAAAGACGGACTCCCGATCAAGGTCTCAGCGATGGACGTCAACTCAGACAGTTCTGTGAAAACAGCGGTTGCGAATATGCAAAAGGAGGCTGGTCACATCGATGTGCTGGTCAACAATGCCGGAGTAGAAGCGAGCGGATCGATTGAAGAACTTGCGTTGGCCGAGTTCCGGGCGGTGATGGAGACCAACTACTTCGGTACTTTGCGTTGTATTCAGGCGGTGGTGCCGCAGATGCGCCAACGCAAGAGCGGATGCATCGTCAACTTGTCCTCAGTAGTCGGGCGCGTCGCCGTTTCGCCACAGGCCCCGTATACGGCGTCGAAGTTTGCCCTGGAGGCGGTGAGCGAGGTGCTGGCCCAGGAGATGAAGACGTTTAACGTACGGGTCGCCATCGTGGAACCGGGAATTATCGGAACCGCCATGGCCAAACGGCTTGAGCAGCCGGGGAACGTTTCCGCCTATTCTCAGCAGCGGCGTTTTGCCCATATGTTTGCTGCGTCGCTCAAGAATCCGGTGCCGCCGTCCGTAGTGGCAGAGAAGATCCTCGAGATCATCGACAGCGGGACTTGGCAACTGCGGCATCCGGTCGGACCCAGTGCAGTCCCATATCTCGAATGGCGCAAGTCCATGACCGACGAGGAGTGGGTGGCGCTGAATGGCGCGGACGACGACGCGTGGTACCAGCGGGTGGAGCGCGACTTCGGCATGGCGATCCGTCCGAAGACCGCAGCTAACTCCTGATTCGTCCTGGAATCGGAAACTAAGCCAAACCAGACCGCCGTCGTGGCGTAACATAAACGGCCGAGCGGGGTTCACAAATTCCGGAACGCTTACTGCAGCAACTTAGCGATGCGGCTGTCTACCACAAGCGCCGAAACCGCCTCGATCTCTGCAGCCAACGGGCGATCTTGCACCACTTTCGCCGACTTTGCACGAATCGCCTCGTACGCTTTCATGGCTAAGGTTCCGGTTTTCAGCGGAGCGAGCAAATCGATCCCTTGGCAAGCGCAGAGGAGCTCAATCGCGATCGTGCGGCGCAAATTCTCGAGCATCCGCGCGAGCCGCCGCGCTCCGCTCATGCCCATGGAGACGTAGTCTTCCTGGTTGCCCGAGGTTGAAATCGAGTCAACGGAGTGCGGTACAGCGAGCGCCTTGTTTTCGCTGGTCAGTGCCGCTGCCGTGACTTGCGCGATCATGAAGCCCGAGTTCAGCCCCGGCTCCGGCGTCAGAAAAGCCGGAAGCATGCTCGTCAAAGGGTTGGTCATTTGCTCGATGCGCCGCTCGGAAATGCCGCCGAGCGTAGCGAGCGCCACCGCGACCTGGTCTGCGGCCATTGCCAGCGGCTGTCCATGAAAATTTCCGCCGCTGATGATGTCTCCCGAGCCGTCGTCTTTGACGAATACAAGAGGATTGTCCGTTGCGCTATTCAGTTCCACCGCCGCCATCTCGCGCGCTTGCGCCAAAGAATCGCGGACCGCTCCATGCACCTGCGGTGTGCAGCGCACGCTGTACGCATCTTGCACGCGCGGATCTTTCTCCGCCGAGCGATGCGATTCGCGGATTTGGCTGCCTTCGTTCAAATGCGCCAAATTGCGCGCCGTGGTTGCCGCGCCCGTATACGCCCTAGCGTGCATGATGCGCGAGTCGAATGCGCCAGGGCTTCCGCGAAGCGCATCGAGCGAAAGCGCTGCAGCGACATCAGCAGTGTCGGTCAAAATGTCCGCGTCGCGGAGTGCGAGGCTCAGCAGCGCGAGCATTCCTTGGGTGCCATTGAGCAGCGAAAGCCCTTCTTTCGCTTCGAGCGCCACGGGCTTGATTCCCGCGCGGCGCATCGCATCGCCGCCGTCGAGAATTTCGCCTTTGTACGCAGCGCGGCCTTCGCCGATCACTACATGAGCCAAATGCGCGAGCGGCGCGAGGTCGCCGGAAGCGCCAACCGATCCTTGCGAGGGGATCACCGGATGCAGACCCGCGTTCAACATGGCGCAGAGCGTTTCGACAACCAGCGGACGCACGCCGCTGAATCCCTTGGCGAGAGCATTCGCGCGCAATAGCATCATTGCCCGTGTTTCCGCTTCGCTGAGCGGCGCTCCAACCCCGCAGCAATGCGAGCGAACCAGATTCACCTGGAGGTTGCGTACTTGCTCCGCCGAAATGCGCACGGACGCGAGCTTTCCAAATCCCGTATTGATTCCGTAAGCGGTCATTCCAGAAGCAACAACTTGGTCAACGACAGCCCGCGAGGCGTTCATCCGTTCGACGGCGGAAGCAGAAAGGCTAACTTTAGCGCCTTGCAGCGCCACGTGATAAAGCTGGTCAAACGTCAAATCGTTGCCGTTCAATTCGACGTCTTGGCCATCGTTCCGCAAGTTGCTCTGCGAAGTATTGCGTCGTGCAAGGGTCATGCGTCGCTCCGATCCGGCTGCGGCGCTACGACCGCTTTAAAAATATGTTGGTATTTCGCAGGCAGCAATTTCGGCCGGCCATTGCTTCCGCAAATAATGTGCGTCGTCTCGCCGGTCGCCAGTAGTTTGCGGTCGGCGTCGCGAAACACTTCGTAAGAAAACTTGACGATGCGGTTGCGTGACTCCGCGATGCGTGTACGGATGCGCAACTCTTCGTCGTATTTCGCCGAGAGCTGATACCGGCAATGCGCATCGGCCACTACGATGTGGCAATCGTCGTTCTTTTCCATGTCTTTGTACTCGATGCCGAGCGCGCGAATCAATTCCACGCGGCCAACCTCGAACCATACGAAATAATTCGCGTGGTAAACGACGCCCATCTGGTCGGTGTCGGCGTAGCGCACCCGTACTGTCGCGTCGTGGTATTCGATCATTCTCATGTTCCTGTGAATCCGCGTCCTGTGAAGCGAAGCGCTCGCCGCCGAACCAGACTACTCTACGTCCGTGCTCCAGACGGGTTTGCGTTTCTCGAGAAACGACGCGAGGCCTTCCTTGAAGTCGGCGGTGCAACGGATGCGCGCGTTCTCTAGAATGGCGCGCTCCAGATCTTCGTCGACGCTGGCGGCAGCCGCGGACGTCAGCAGGCGCTTCGCGCGCGTCAAACTCACCGGGCTTGCGGCAATCAGTACGTTCGCCAATTCATGGGCACGCGCCATCAAGCGCTCGCGCGGCACGATTTCGGTGATGAGTCCCAAGCTCAAAGCCTCCGCCGCCTCTATGAGGCGCCCGGTGAGTAGCAAATTGCGCGCTTGCTTATCGCCGATTTGCCGCGTCAAAAAAACGGAGACGATGGCCGGCAAAAATCCGATCTTCACTTCGGTATAACCGAACTTTGCTTCCGGCGCCGCCAAAGTAAAATCGCACAGAGTAGCAAGTCCGCAGCCGCCGGCCAGCGCAGCGCCATTTACCGCGGCGATCAGCGGCTTGGAGAAACCCCAGACGCGCCGGAACATTTTCGCCATGCGCCGTGAATCCTCCATGTTGTCCGCGGAGGATTGCGAGGCAATGTCGGAGAGCATTTCCAAATCCATTCCCGCGCAAAACGATTTGCCCGCGCCAGTGATTATGGCCACACGCGCGTGGCTGGTCTCGATTTCGTCCAACGCCGTCTGAATTTCCGAGACCATGCGCTGCGAAATAGCGTTGCGCTTTTCCGGCCGGTTGAACGTCAGCGTGGCCATCTGTCCGGTGAACTCGAGTGTCAGTGTTTCAAACATGCTCCACGCTCCAAGCTACACTGCGCACGTC
>DASXMM010000275.1:0-12549 GCA_036495665.1 Candidatus Acidiferrum sp.
GGAACGCGAGGCCAAGCGCGAGGAACTACTGCATCCCGTCACTGAGGCTGCCAAGCCCGCAACCGCTCAACCTCCCGCTGACGCACCCAAGCGGTCTCAACCATTTGAGCATCTTGTCCAAATGATTGGCAGCAACGCCGCTATGGTTCTTGGCGCTTACGCCGACCCGCGCACCGGTCAGCCCGTCATCGACCCAGAAGCCGCCCATGAACTGATCGACATGCTCGATGCCTTGCGCGAAAAAACCAAGGGCAACCTCGCACCGGAAGAAGACACCATGCTGCTCGATCTTCTCGGCAAATTGAAAATGACCTATCTGGAGGTCAACCAGGCCGTAGCGGCTCAGGCCGCCGCCACACACGTCAAAGCCACCAAGGGTCGTCCGTAACACGAATTTCGCAATCCCAACAATTTGGCCCGATCGCTATTGACTCGCCTTTCGCTCAGGTCTCAAAATTCTCAGCATGCCTCCGGCTCCGCTAAAAATCACCGTTCTTGGCTCCGGCACGTCCATGGGCGTTCCCTCGCTCGCATGCCACTGCCCGGTCTGCAGCTCGCAAGACCCGCATGACAACCGCCTCCGCCCTTCCCTGCTCCTCTCGCGCAACGGCCAAAATGTCGTCATCGACACAACTCCCGATTTTCGCCAGCAAGCCCTCCGCGCCGGCATAGAACGCCTCGACGCCGTTCTCATCACCCACGGCCACGCCGATCACATCATGGGTTTCGACGACATTCGTCCCTATAATCTTCGCCAGCAAATCGCGCTCGACGTCTACGCCAACAAAGAAACCTTCGAGATCCTCCGCCGCGCCTTCGCCTACGTTTTCGACGGCAAACCGAAACTCAGTTCCATTCCCAGTGTCAATCTCCACGAGGCCAAAGCGCCCTTCGATCTCCTCGGCATCAAGTTCACGCCAATTCCCCTTCTCCACGGCGACATGGAAGTTCTCGGATTCCGCTTTGGCCGTGCTGCTTACCTCACCGACTTCAGTTCCATCCCGGATTCCTCGCTCGCTCTCTTGCACGATCTCGATGAACTTATCCTCGACGCTCTGCGCGACATTCCGCACCCCATGCATCAAACCGTCGATCAAGCTCTCGCCCTCATCAAAAAGCTGAATCCCCGCCGCGCCTGGTTCACCCATATCGCTCACGACTTGTCCCATGCCGAAACCAACGAACGCCTGCGAACTCTCGGCTATCCCAATGTTCAGCTCGCCTACGACGGCCTCGAAATCGAGGTCAAAGTGGACGAATCGGCAGCACAACACCGACATCAGCAAGCCGCTAAATCTGCTCAGGCCGCCGCGCTCGAGATATTCTCAACGCCCCTGGCTTGGTCGATCCGCTACGGGAAATCGCGCTCCGGCAGCACCCTCGCCATCGGCAATTTCGATGGCATCCACCTCGGCCATCAATCCATCCTGCGCGCCGCCGTGGCATGCGCCCACGACTGCAACGCCATTGCTACCACTCTGACCTTCGACCCTCTCCCGCAAAAAGTTCTTCGCCCGGACACCGCGCCGCTGCGCATCACCTCCACCGAGCAGCGCCTGAACTGTTTCGCCGCTCTGGGCATGAACGCCGCCGTCGTCATCCCCTTCACGCACGAGCTCGCAAAATTGTCTCCGCAGGAATTCGTTGACGAAATCCTCGTCCAGGACTTGCAAGTCCGCGCCGTCTTCGTGGGAGAAAACTTTCGCTTCGGCCACAAACAAGCCGGCAACGCCCTCCTTCTCGCCGAGCTAGGTGCCCAACGCGGCTTCGACGTCGTCATTCTTCCGCCCGTAATTTATAAAGGAGAGATCGTCTCCAGCACCATCATCCGCCGCGAAATCGCCGAAGGCGATGTCGCCCACGCCGCGCGCCTTCTCGGCCGCCCCTTCGTCCTCAGCGGAAAAGTAGTCTCTGGCACCGGCACTGGCCGCCGCTTCACATTCCCAACTCTGAATTTAGCCGCCGAGCAGGAACTCCTCCCCGCCAAAGGCGTCTACGTCACGCGCACCCGCTTCGATGGCGACGCCCGCACGCGCCGCTCCGTAACCAACATCGGCGTCCGCCCGACCTTCAACGGCTCAACTCTCAGCGTCGAAACGCATCTCCTCGAAATGCCCGGCGAAATCGCACCGGCCCGCATTGAAGTTCACTTCTGGAAGCGGATCCGCGAAGAAAAAAAGTTCAGCGGCCCAGAAGAACTCCGCGCCCAAATCGCCCGTGACATCAAGGCCGCCAACAACTTCTTCACCCGCCTCCGTCATCTGCGCTCGAACGATCAAGCCATTCCCACTCGCCGGCTGTAGGGCCGGACAGCAAGGGACGCGATGAATCGCGCCCCTACATTCGCCCGAGTGCGCTGAAGAGGAAAGCAAAGCGGCGTCGAGCCGCCGCACTCCACAGCCGCTTTGCATTCGATAGTGGCACCGCTACCATTGCTGTTATGGCTACACTCACCATTCGGCTGGATCAGAGAACAAAGACTCAATTGAGGGTTCGCGCCGCGCACCACGGGCGCTCGATGGAGGAAGAGGCACGCGAGATATTGCGCGCTGCTTTGGCAACTTTCCCCCGGACCAACGGAAACCTGGCGGAGACGATTCGGCGGCGGTTTTCGGCATTGGGCGGGATCGAGCTTTCCTTGTCAAAGCGCGACGCCGTCCGCAAGGCAACTGGACTCGAGGAATGATCGTCGTCGATACGAATGTGCTGTTGGATCTCTGGATTTCTCATTTTCGGAACAGAAAGAGAGAGTCTAGACCCAAGACCCGCCCTCAAAACCCGAGGACGGGGCACCCGCGCATTTCATATCGAACTTCCAATTGTAATGAGTTGACCCGGGCGAATCGATTGGAGTGCGGCGAGACATGCAGATACATGCGGGAGCAAGTCTCGCATCGTGTTTGATTTTGCGCGCAGAACTACAATCGCGATTTTCCGACCCATTAGATTTTGCTGATACGCGATGCTTTGATCCAGAGTAAGAAAAACGTCGAACTTCGCAGTCTCGGCGGCGGTGAGCCAGGCGCCATTTTTTAGCCCCGCGAATCCAGCATAACGTGTGGTTTGGCAGTCGTGACCGGAAAAAAAATTACGGAATCGCTCGTGGACGCATTCATCCAACAGAATGCGCATTACAGGCGCGCGAGCAAAAGATCTTTCGCTTCTTCAAGCGCGGCGACGGCTGCTTCGCGAGAGACGGTGGGAAAACCAGAAAGGAACTCCTCGAGGGTTTCGCCGCCTTCGAGGTGGTCAAAGAGGGCCTGAAGCGGAACCCGGGTGCCACGAAAAACGGGAGTTCCTCCGAGGATTTCAGGATCTTTGATGATGACGTTCATGCGGAGACTGTAGCACATGCCCCGGACCAGAAGCGGTGCAGCGACGGGCGGCGCGGGCTGTCAGTTATGCGTGGGTGCTCGCCCTCGGGACTATCAAACGCTGATCAACGAATGTCTGCGCCGCCACGTGGAAAGCTCGAATGAGCCTTTCGAGAAAACGCTCCGCCGCGTGATCCGTGAAGAGCTGCGCCGAGCGTCGTAGCCGGACCGGCCGTTGGAGCGCGGAGAGAAGACGGAACGTTCCTGTAGTTTTTCATTGCGAAGAGAAATATGAGGAAACTTCCCGTCCGTCCCCGTATTTCCCCAGCAGATTGACGTTAGATCAGATCCGGACTCAAAGCGGAGTGCCTCCGCTAAGGCCGATTATAGTGTTGAGAAACGCCTTTAGTTCAGGGCAGTGCGAAGCTGCTATACCTAGATCTTTTCCGCGAAGGATACGATTTGCATCTCGTGTCTTCGAATAGTCGTCACGGCAGGTCCCATTACGGAACATCTCTTTTATGTGATGCGAAGGTGGGCGATTGTGATTAACCTTCTCAGGAGCTCCTGGTGGGGCTTGCCGATTGTGCCCGGCGATTTTCTGTATGTCAGACCAATAAGGTAAGAGCCACGCTTCAAAATCATGCTGCGCGACGTGAGGATGGAAATTAGCATTAGCTCCAACCCACTGCCGCATTTTGGATTTTGCATCGGCGGCATCTGAGAAATCATTTGTGCCGGTGTAAACGTCAGTCAACGCTATTACAGCGTCCGCACGTCTGGGGCCGAATGTAAGTAGATACTCAACTATGCGACGAAGCTTGTCAGCTGTGGGGATTCTGCCGTCGTAAGGAAACATATCGAGACGAGGCATCCCGCCACTGAGTTTAGATTGCAGGAACGCGACTAAGTGTGGCTTAAAGGCTGTCTCCGTCTTGCCTTCAACCAGAATGCTAATCTTCACGCCCGCGCACCAATGCGCCCAGTGCGCCACAGTTCGTCGAGAGAGAATTCTTTCAGCCACTGGTCAAGGTCAAGGTTGTCTGCCCACGTTACTGTGGTCATTCCATCCTCGGTTGAATCCATCACCATTATCTCGTCTGGTTGCAGAAAACGAATGAGCCGGTCGGAATGCGTAGCGACAAGTATCTGTGTCCGCCTCGAAGCCTCTCGAAGTAAGTCAGCCAGAAAACTGAGCAACTCTGGATGAAGACTGACCTCCGGCTCGTCTAAAAGCGTAAGGGCGGTCAAGCCGGGACTTTGCAATAGTGTCGCGAGCCACAAAAACCGGAGTGTACCTTCGGAGAGCTGGTGCATGTAAAGTGGCTTCGAAAAGCCCCGCTCTCGCCATGCTAGAGCGAGCGTGCCAGCTGCCACGGGCGGAAAGTCTAGCCGCTCAAACCGGGGGAAGGCACTTCGTAGCGAATCTTCAATCGCTTCAAATCGATGTCGCTGGGTCTCACGGAGATCGAACAGACAAGAAACCAGTTCCTCGCCGTTTTTTCCAGGAAGACTCGCAGGCTGCATAGGTTGAGGCAGCCGAATGGGTGAACGAGGATCAACATTCAACACATGGTAGAAGGTCGAGGAAGCAAGGCGGTTGCGAAAGTCCTCTGGTTCTTGAAACATCTTCGGCACTTGGGCGAGGGATGTTTCCAACGGATTGTGCTCCCAGTTAGGCCGCACGAGCCGACTCTGATGCACTTCGAAATACTTTACGTCCGGCCCACGGGAGTCAATGTGCAAAAATGGAGGGGGCTGTTCTCTCCTCTTTTGAGACAGAGTTTCTTCAGCAATGGTATACGCGACGCCTTGCGGCCTGAGCTTCAGCGAATAATCTAACGGGTGATACCGGGGAACTTCCATCGATATGCCGAGGCTCAACTCGGATGTCTTGTCGAATGTAAGAACGCTGTTCAGTCCGGAGAAATCCGCTATCGAAGTACTAAGCTTGCCTCGCGCAGAGTTCGCAAGTAAAGACATGACATCAAGAACCGATGTCTTGCCGGTGCCGTTGGCGCCAATCATCACGCAGAGTGGCCGAAGGTTAAACTCGACCTTTTGCAAGCGTCGAAAACCCTCAATTGCGAGCTTCTTGAACCGCGTCTGGCTGTGCAACGAGAGGTCCATGACCATTAGTGTAGTCCTTTCCCGGTTCCATGAATCACTCTTCTCGGAACTCCCGTAACTCTACGAAAACTTGGGGACAGACGGATCGTTTCCCCATTTTGGGGAAAGAGGCGGGAAGAAATTATCAGAAAACGTTCCGTCTGTCCCCGGATTTCCCGGCCTAGTACGATGGACAAAGGACGTGTTTATGTGGCTTCTTTGGAGTCTTTTGCGGGAACCGTGCGCGCGATTTTCTTCTGTACCAGCGCCAGCCACGCCTTCAAATCCTCCATGCTGTCGGCGCTGAGCGGACTCGGCCAAAAGAGAGTGACCTCGCCTTCCGTCAGCGAGAAGACATCTTTCTGCATACGTGCTCCGGCTACACTGGGAACAGCTGGTGCAACTGGAGCGGAGGGTCGCGTCTCGACTTGTGTAATCGTGGCCGCTGTCGCTGGTTGTTTCTCTTCAATCAGCTGACCGATAGGAATGCCCGTATTGCTGCCTTCCAGCATGGCAAACTGACCGTCAGGCGTAAGCTGACGAACGCGTAGCGGTTCGGGCAGCTGCAAGCTCCCGTTCACTTCCCACTGCACCCAATCGCCAACCTTCGGAATGTATGGTCCAGCGTTTTCCTCTTGTTTCGTCTCTGGGGCAGCATCATCCAATTTCGCGAATCGGATCGTCTCTTCGTACTCCGCGATGAAATCATCCACGCTCTTCGTGTTGAAAGGCGGCTCCCACTCAACGGCAAGCACGTGCCGGATTTCGATATTGTTTGGTCGAGCCGACCCCCACTTCTCCCAAAGTTGCTTGTGAATCTTCGGCATGAGTGCCGCCTGCTTGATGAACTGCATTCGCTCGACCGAGTCAGGCCGCTCATCTAATAGGATACGAAGCGCCAGCTGCGTTAGCTGGAGCTTGCGCTTCTCGCCAGAGCCTTCGTCCTTCAGCAATCCAAAACTGATAAGCGCTGCGGTCGTCTGCAATCCACCGCTACTACCTTCCGCGTATCCCCAACCCTTAATCGCGCTGGTGATACTAATTGCGTTGCGGATGGCAACGTCGTAGAATTGTTTTGCACGCTTGAGCGCAGTTTCAAGGTTGATGAACGGATGTTCGGGACTGCGCATCTTTTTGCGCTTCTCGTCGCTGCCCGAAGCCTGAACTGGCTGTGCTGCTTGTGCGTTGCTTGCCATGGTGCTAAACCTCCACTCCGGGTAGTGTATCACAGATAGGAAGATACGCAATCTCTTTTCCTGTGAATCGAGCATTGACAGGGAGACACCATGTCATGTAGTCTGAGTTTGGCTTTACGGGAGAACGCGATGTTTAAGCGACTATCGTCACCGGGTGCTCCTGGCGCGTGGCTCGGCGCTTGGAGCGTGAAATAGAAAGCGGCACGGATGTTGAACGCATCGCGTGCCGCCGTTTGAGACCTACAAAACTCTGTCAAAACAATAGTATCAGCCTCGGGCCGGGATTCCAACAGGGATTCCGGCCCGGTTGTCTTTGGGAAATCAGGGGAAATCAGGGGACAGACGGAACGTTTCCTGTAGTTTTTGAATGCGAAGAAGAAACGTAGGGAAATTTCCTGCCTGTTTCCCGTCCCCGCATTTCCAGCCGGCGTCAAAAGCCGGCGGGACGGAGCTTGCCGGCGGCTAGGTCTTTGAGGGCGGCGAGGCGGGCGTCGAGTTCGGCGGCGGTTAGGCGGCCTTTGCGGTAGAGGAGGCGGAGAAAGTCGGGGGCGGGCATGTCGCCTTTCAGGGTGTTGCATTCGATGCAGCAGGAAACGAGGTTGCGGTAGGAATTGCGCCCGAAGCGGGCGCGAGGCACGACATGGTCAAGGCAGCGGACGTGGGCAGGAGTGCGGCGAAGGCAGTGAAAGCAGGCGCCGCGATCGCGGTCGTGAATGGCTTTGCGGAGCGCCCAGGTGCTCATGAAATCGGTGGCCTCGAGCGCGGAGGAGGGGCGATCTTTACCCGCTCCTGGGGCGGCAGCCAGGGCGGCGGGCGGGCCAGCGTCTTCACGAAGGGCGCGGATGTGTTGGGGCAGGCGCATTTCGACGAGGTGACCGGTTTTGCTGCGTTCGAGCAAGCGCAAAGCGCCTAGTTCATCGAGGCGGCGTACGGCTTGGCGCACCGGTCCATTGGAGAGACGCAGAGCGTGGGCCACGGACATCACCGCGAAGTGGAGACGACGTTTGCCGATGAGAAGCGAGTGGCGCAGGAGATAGGAGTAGACGGCGCGATCCCAAACGGTTAGGCCGAGACGCGGGACGAGAATGTCTTCAAACTGGATCCAGAGGAGTTTTGGGTTGAGTTTTTTGTTGGGCATGGTTTTTGTCCTGAGAAGAGCGCTCTGATGAAAACCTAAAAGCGGATTCCTCGCGGCGCTCGGAATGACAACTTTATGGGGGTAGGGACAACTCCAGGAATTAACGACGATTTCAAAAATTAGAGACAACTTTGGGAATTAGGGACAGCTTTGAGAATCAACGACAACTCTAAAAATTAAGGACAACTTTGAGAATTTTGGACAATTTCAGGAATTAAAGAAACATGCGAAGGTCCGGGGCGCAAGCGAGCCGGAGCGCCCTGAAAATAAAAACGCCCCGACAGAGTCGGGGCGTGGTTTTGTACAACGAAAGTCTACTACACCAGCAATACATTTGTCAAGCAAAATCTGCGGAAAAAACACTCGAGCGTAAGCCGCTCAATTGCTGGGAGATAGCCGAACCAACTCTGGATTTCTCGTTTTCGAAAGAGAGAGCCTAGACCCAAGACCGGGCCACCCTCCCATGTGCACCTCGGTTCTCGGCAAGTGCATCAAATGAGCGCTCGGGACGTGTCGGGGTGCAAGGTTTTTGGCTGCCAGAGGATCGATCAGCGTCGCGGGCAACTTCTCCAAAGACTTTCGAGAGGGGCGATTGAATCCGCGCGAGTAAATGAGAAAAGGAGAATGCCATGCAAACACTTCAAACGGACTACTTGACTGCCTATCACAACGTGAAGCTGACGAGAGACGCCAAGGGTGTGCTGATCGTTCAGCTCCACACCAACGGCGGGCCCTGCCTTATGACCGCACAAACCCACACGGAATTTGTCGAGGCTTTTTACAGGATTTCGCAGGATCGAGCGAACAAGATCGTAATCCTGACAGGCGCAGGAGGAGAGTTCATTACTGAGGTCGACTGGTCATCTTGGGGCAACGCCGCCGATCCCGACGTTTGGAGCCAGATTCACGACGAAGGCGTTCAGGCTTTGGAAAACATAGCCAACATACGCGTGCCGGTGATCGCGGCGATCGAGGGACGCGCGCATATTCACTCCGATTATGCGCTGCTCGCCAATGTGATTGTGGCTGCCGAAGGCGCGACCTTCCAGGATGTGGGCCATTATGCCGCGGGCGTTGTGCCGGGTGACGGAATCTTTACCACATGGAGTTATCGCGCTGGAGCAGGACGAGCCGAGGCCTTCCTGCTCAACCCAAAGCCGCTGCCGGCGCGTACTGCCCAGGAATGGGGAGTCGTTGCCGAAGTTGTGCCGAATGGCAAGACGGTCAGTCGTGCGCGAGAATTGGCCGAGCTGTACCTGAAGGCTCCGGAAGTGACGCGCCGCAACACGCGCGTGCACTTTATTCAACCCTTGAAAGAGCGCATCGTGCGAGAGGTCGGCTACGGGCTTTCGCTCGAAGGGGCGTCCTCAGCCGATCTCGTGAAGTCAAAGCAAGCCAAGAGTGAACCTCTTGCTGGGAAAGTACAATCCGCATGAAGAGCACGAACGCCCGATTTGCGCGGGAAATTACGAGGACGGGTGGCCCGGACACTCAGTTATGCGGAGGGTGGACGGGTGGCCGGGCACTTAGTTGTGCGGAGGGTGCCCCGTCCTCGGGTTTTGAGGGCCGGTCTTGGGTTTGCTTCCTCTACTCCATCTAAATCTTTTGCTGGCATTCTTCGCAGTAGCCGCCGACTTCGGTGCGCGAAACGGTGACCTTCATCTTGAAGTCGCGCGCGATCTGCTGCTTCAGTTGCTCGTAAAGCCGGCTTTCAAACTCGCGCACCTTGCCGCACCGCAGGCACGCTACATGGATGTGATCCCGCGGCCCATGGCTCTCGTAATAGTGGCGGTCGCCGCGCAGATGCAGCAGGTCAAGCTCGTCGATAAGTCCTTGCTTTTTTAGAAGATCGATCGTGCGGTAAACCGTAACGAGGTGGACGCCGGAGTCAATCTTCCGCGCGCGCTCTAAAATCTGGTCCACGTCCAAATGTTGATCGGCGGCGTCCATCACCTCAAGGATCACGCGCCTCTGCCGCGTGAGCCGAATCCCACGCTCGCGGATGGCTTGTTGCAGTTTTCCGGTGGTCTCAGCGGTATTGATCCGCTCGCCCGTCGAAACCCGGTGCCCCGGCGATACAGACATCTGTCGCCTCCTGGCGTGCGGCTCCGTTCAAGCTAGACGGTGACGGGCTAGGCCCAGTGAGCTACGAATGACTCGAAATTCGCCGCAAAATGTCATTGTACATAACGACGGCGAAGATGACCAAGAGGAACACCAACCCAATCTGAACGAAGCGCTCTTTGAAGCTCAGGCTCAAATCGCGCCGCATGATCCCCTCGATGCCGAGCAGCAGAATATTCCCGCCGTCGAGGATCGGAATCGGCAACAAATTCAAAATGCCCAGGTTAACGCTGATCAGCACCATCAGGAAAATCACATCCATCGGCCCGCGGCGAACAGCTTGCCCCGCCATGTGGGAAATCCCCACCGGCCCCTGAAGCTGCTTGATCGAGACGCGCCCGCTGAATAGCTTTCCAACGACGTCGATCGTTCGGCCGATGGTGTCGTAAGTCCCTGTTGCCGCAAACTTTACGCTCTCGCTGAACGATACGTGCTTGTACAGACTCTCGTCTTTCGGAAGGACTCCGATTTGATATACGTTCTGTCCGCTTTCCGCAGCATCCTTCTTCGGCGTCACGCTGAGTTGAACGGGTTGGCCCTTGCGCACGATATCCAGCGTCATCGACTGGCCATTCGAGGACTGCGTCGCTTCCCGGAATTGCTCCCAGTACACGATCTTCTTTCCGTTTACCGCCGTTATCTCATCGCCTTCGCGAAGTCCCGAGCGTTCCGCAGGCGTACCTGGCGCCACTTGGTCGATAATCGGCCGGATCGGTGCGTATCCCAACACGCGGCTCGGATCGGAGAGGTCCTTCGCCGGCAGCTCGACAGTTCGCTTTGCTCCTGCATCCTCAACTTCGAGCTTGATCGTCGGAGCCGATCCTGCGTCCTTGAGAGCAAGCAGCGCCTTCTCCCAAGTGGGAGTGGGAACGCCATTGATCGAAAGAACCGTATCGCCCGCCTTTAGAGGACTCGTTGTCGCCGAAGGCGACGCGTCCGTATTGGGTGGCAAGCCCGTTACATGAACCGGAGCATCCAGGTACGCGGGATAAGGCACGCCCACGATCGCAAACAGGCCCGTAAGGAGGAATATCGGGAAGACCAGGTTTACGGCTGGACCAGCGAACGAGATCAGCGCCCGCTGCCATCGCGGCTTGCTCATCAATTCGTCGGGCGCGCCTGTCGGCGGTTTGTCGCTCGAATCGACTTCGGAAAGGTCTTGCCCGGCCATGCGAACGTACCCGCCCAGAGGCAGCGCGCTCACGCGGTAGTCCGTTGGCCCTTTCTTCCATCCAAAGAGCCGCGGGCCGAATCCAATCGAGAAGACGTCCACGCGTACCTTAAACAGCCGCGCCACGATGAAATGTCCCCATTCGTGAATGAGAACCATTACTCCGAGCACTAGCCCGATGCCAACGATGAGGTAAATAAAATCCATGTCTCCGTCGTTCCCCTATTGTAATTCTATGATACTGCCACTGCCTTCACGGATAAACGTTCGACTTCTTCGGTCGCCATGCGCCGTGCTTCCGAATCGGCAGCCAACACGTCGTCCATCTTTTCAAACCGCGTGCGCGGCGTCCGTGCCAGCACGCGCTCAATCACTTCCGCAATCCCGAGGAACGGCAACCGCCGATCGAGAAATGCCGCAACCGCCACTTCATCCGCCGCATTCAGCGCGCACGGCAACGCCCCGCCCTTCTTCATCGCTTCGCGAGCTAGACGAAGACAGGGAAAACGCCGCGTGGAAACCTTTGCGAAATCCAGGCGCCGCAACTTGCGCCAATCGAGAGCTACTTGATTAGACGCCACTCTCTGCGGATAGGTTAACGCATATTGAATCGGCATACGCATGTCCGTGGGCCCCAGTTGCGCCAAAATCGAACCGTCCACAAACTCGACCAGGGAATGAACGGTCGACTGCGGATGTATTACCACATCAATTTGATCGGGCCGCACGCCAAACAGCCAGCGCGCCTCGATCACCTCGAAACCCTTGTTCATCATCGTCGCGGAATCGATGGTGATGCGGTTGCCCATCTTCCAATTTGGATGCGCGAGCGCCTGCTCAGGCGACACGTGCTCAAGTTCGGCAAGCGGTGTCTTGCGGAATGGCCCGCCGGACGCGGTGAGCACCAGCCGCCGCACTTCCCCATGCGTTCCGCCGCGCAAACACTGGTGCACCGCGTTGTGCTCGCTGTCCACGGGCAACAATTCGCGCCCAGCTTTTTTTGCCGCCGCCATCACCAATTCGCCGGCGGCAACCAAAACCTCTTTATTGGAAAGCGCAACGGTTTTGCCGAGCTTGACGGCTTCGTAGGTAGCTTCGAGTCCAACGACACCGACAGCCGCCGACACGACAATGTCGGCCTTCGAGTGCGTCCCGACCGCAAGCATCCCTTCGCGACCGTGGTGAATCGCGGGCAGCGGAGAGACTCCCTTCGCGCGAAGCGTCGAAGCGAGTTCGTCGGCCTTCTTGGCGTCACCCACGGAAGCGAGTTCCGGTTTATGCCGCTCGATCTGACCCGTCAGTTCGTCAATGTTGCCGCCGGCGGCGAGCGCAGCAATGCCAAATCGTTCGGGCAGCGCCTCCACCACGGAAAGACACTGCCGCCCAATCGAACCTGTTGAACCCAAAATGGATAGCTGCTTCAAGGACGAATCTTTTCTCCGTCTGGTAGGACAGACACTCCTGTCTGTCCGCGAACTAAGCACAGGCATTCCTGCC
>DASXMM010000276.1:0-17591 GCA_036495665.1 Candidatus Acidiferrum sp.
GTGGACGGAGAGCGCGCGAGCCTGGTTTACAAAACAAGAAGCGAAAGGGCGCAAGTGGATGGGGTCATGGAACAACGGTCTTCGCGTGCTGCTTCCTCTTGCGGTAGCACTGTTTCTGCTGGCGTTTCGGTTCGACCTGGTAGTAGCGGTCGCGCGGCGGTTATGGCTGTCGTGGCAGCTTCGTTCGCCGGAAGTGGCGCGCAGCAATCCGCAGATTGCTTCGCGGCTTTACAACGAACTTTTGTACTTGCTCGCACGGCGCGGGTTTGCGCGCCAGCCCACGCAGACGCCATTTGAGTTTGCTGCTGCCGTTTCGCAGCCGCGGTTGGCACCCGCCGTGCAGGAATTCACGCAACACTACACGCAAGCACGTTTTGGCGGCGCGCCTTGCGACACGATTCGCCTCCGCGCACTTCTCGATCAGATCCGCTCTTCTTTCGCTTCGCGCTGAAGTGTGGCACAGCCAATCTTGTCTGTGGGCTCCTTCCCCCAGACCTCCGAAACCGCACGGGCAGGATTGCCTGTACCACGCGCATGCTACAATTAAAAATTGCGCTAAGGCGCTAATTTGCTGCCTATGACTAAGGTCGGATTTGTCAGCCTGGGATGCCCGAAGAACCTCGTGGATAGCGAGGTGATGATGGGTATTCTTGCGCGCGAGGGATACGAGTTGACGCCGCGCGCGGATGAGGCGGAGATTCTCGTCGTAAATACGTGCAGCTTTATTGAGTCGGCACAAAAAGAGTCTGTCGACGCGATTCTGGAGATGGCGGAGCACAAGAAGTTTGGCGCGGCGCGCAAGCTGATTGTCGCCGGGTGCCTGGTCGAGCGCTTTCGCGATCAGATTCTTGAGCAGGTTCCGGAAGTCGATGCCGTGGTGGGAACCGGCGAAGTGGAACGCATTATTGAGGCTGTCGAAGGCGACCTGCGTGTGTTGCCAGCCGCGCCGCCAGCGTTTCTTTATCACGACCTGACGCCGCGCATCATCACGACGCCGAAGCACGCGGCGTACATCAAGATCGCCGAAGGTTGCGATCATCCATGCACCTTCTGCATCATTCCGCAACTGCGCGGAGCGTTCCGCAGCCGGCGTTTTGAATCGGTCGTGCGCGAGGCGGAGAATCTTGCCGCGGCTGGCGCGCGCGAGATTACGCTGATTGGGCAGGACACGACTTCCTACGGCGAGGATCTTGGCCTTCGCGATGCTTTGGCGCAGTTGCTTGAGCGACTGTCGCGAGTCGAAGACTTGCTGTGGGTGCGCTTTCTTTACGCATATCCAAATCGCGTCACGCAGAAGTTGCTGGACACGCTGGCGGCGCATCCGCGTCTTGCTAAGTACATGGACATGCCGCTGCAACACGCCAGCCGCAACGTTCTGGCGCGCATGAAGCGCGGTTCGCACGGCGACGCGTTCCTGAAGCTTCTCGAGCGCATCCGCGCAACGATTCCCGGCGTCTCGCTGCGCACTTCATTCATCGCGGGTTTTCCGGGCGAAACCGAGAAGGATTTTGAAGAGCTGTGCGATTTCGTGCGCGCGGCGAATCTCGATTGGATGGGCGTGTTTGAGTATTCGGATGTGGACAACGCGAACAGTTACGGGCTCGATGAGAAAGTCGACCCGGAAACAATTACGGATCGCCGCAACCAGTTGATGGCCATTCAGAAGAAAATCTCGCGCGAGAAGCTACGTGCGTGGAAGGGCCGCACGGCCACGGCGCTCGTCGAGGGGCCGTCGAAAGACAGTCTTTTGGTGTGGGAAGCGCGGCTCGAAGGCATGGCGCCGGACATCGACGGCAAGCTTTACCTGACAGACATCGAATTGCCGAGCGGCGAGATCGCCGAGGCGGGCGATGTTGCGCGCGTCGAAATCATTAAGGCCGACACGTATGACCTCATCGGCCGCGTCGTGGAGATTTTCCCTCGCCCTGAGCCGCGAGGGCTCGCAGAAGCTCCGCCCCCGCATGTTCCGCCGGCCGAAAAACTTCACCGCATTTCTACCGGCGCTCCGCTTCGCGTCCTAAGCTGAGCTATACTCACTTCTTCAGCTAGTCTTCTCTGCGAACTCTGTGCTCTCTGCGAACTCCGTGTAAAATCTTTTACACAGAGGGCACCGAGGTCGCCGGGTTCACAGAGAAGAAAAACCACCGGCGTCGTGATTTGGCGAGAGGCGAGTCACGAGCCGTCAAGAGTGAACTACGATGAAACATCGCTGCCCAATCTGCAAAACGCCGACCGACTCCGATGAACACGCGGAATTTCCTTTTTGCAGCGAACGCTGCCGGCTGCATGACCTCGGCAACTGGGCAAGCGAGAAATACGTGGTCTCCGATCCGGTGTTTGATATGAGCGAGCTCGAAACGGCCAGCGAGGCGGGAAAGAAAGAGCCACTGGACGAGGACGAAGATTTTAAGGGGTTTCGCAAGCCCGATGACACCATCCACTGAAACTCCAAGCAGCGCCGGAAGTACGCAAAAGAAGCCGCGCCTTGCGATGTTGATCGCTACCGCGCTTGGTGTTGGCTATATGCCGAAGGCTCCGGGAACTTTTGGCTCGCTGGTTGGTGTCTTGACGGCGGTGCTCTCCGCGGTGTTTTTCTTGCGGCCCGCTTCATTTCGCGATTTGTTTTCGTTGCACCCGCTGACTGACGCCGTCTTCTCTGATAATCATTTTCTCGTGCCGGGCAGCGACATTCATGACTCCGCGCTGGGGCTGCCGTTGCTCTGCGCCCTTACGCTGCTCGTGCTCCTGGGAGCGACTGGCGTGTGGAGCGCTTCGCGCGCCGCCGATTATTCGGGAATCAAAGATCCGCAGTTCGTGGTGATCGACGAGGTCGCTGGCCAGCACCTGACTTTGCTTCTTCCACTCATTCCTATCGCGCTTCCCCATCTGACTGAGCACCTTGATCTATCGACCTACGCCATCTTCTTCATTCTGAGCCTGCTGAACTGGAAGTACCTGCTGCTCGGTTTTGTGCTTTTTCGGGTGTTCGATATCTGGAAGCCGTTCCCGGTGCGTCAACTCGAAGGTCTTCCGCGCGGATGGGGCATTATGGCCGACGACTGGATGGCGGGCATTTACGCTGCTATCCTGTTGCGAGTGGCGTTACACTTTGGGTTGCTTGGTTGGGTATGAAATTCGGTTTTGGGTCCTCGACAGAAAAAAACGGCATCCCCCGCATCGATAGAGTCACGCCTACGGCCGCCATCCCTGGCGGCGAGATTGTCATTCATGGTAGCGGCTTCGCTTCGCGCGCTCATCCGCGTCCTGTCGTGCATTTCGGAGAAGCAGAAGCAGGCTTGGCGCTGGCCAGCGAACACCGGCTGATTGCGCGGGTCCCGGAAGGAGCGAGCGGAGGAACGGTGCGCGTGGCGAGCGCGGCGAACGAAAGCCAGCCGCATCCCGTTTCTATCGGCGTGCAAATTGCCGACAATCTGCACCCTATCGCGAATCCTGCTGTCGACGCCTACGGCAATACGTACGTGACATTTTCAGGCAATCGCGGGGACCGCGTGCCCGTTTCGCTTTACAAGATTACGGCGAACTACAGCGTGAAGCCTTACGTTACTTCGCTAGTGAATCCGAGCGGGTTGGCGCTCGATCGCGCCGGGAATCTCTTTGTCTCCTGCCGCAACGACGGCACGATTCACCGCATTTCGCCCGAAGGCCGCGCCGAGCAGTGGATCGAAGGCATGGGCGTCGCCACAGGAATCGCGTTTGACAGGGCTGAGAATCTTTATGTCGGCGACCGCAGCGGGACCATTTTCAAAATCAGCCCGAGCCGCGAGATTTTTGTTTTTGCGACTATTGAGCCGTCGCTCGCCGCATATCATCTCGCGTTTCATCCGAGCGGCGATCTCTATGTCACCGGGCCGACGACTTCGAGTTACGACCGTGTCTATCGCATCACGCAGGGCGGCGATGTTACGACTTTCTTTCGCGGCCTTGGACGTCCGCAGGGTCTGGCGTTTGACCGCGACAGCAATCTTTACGTCGCCGCGTCGTACGGCGGCCGTCGCGGCATCGTGCGCATCACGCCGCAAGGCCACGCCGATGTAGTGCTCAGCGGCTCCGGCCTGGTCGGCATGGCGCTGCAACCCTCGGGCCGCGCCATTCTCGCCACCACCGGCGTCCTTTTCACGCTCGACTGGGAAGTCCGGGGATTGCCACTTCTCGGATAATTGACGCGATGAAAGCAGAAATCATTGCGGTTGGTTCGGAGCTGCTTACGCCGGACCGGCTTGACACCAACTCGCTTTTCCTCACGGAGGAGTTGAACAAGATTGGTATCGAGGTCTTGCGCAAAACGGTTGTTGGCGACAATCGTGATTTGCTGAGCGAGGCGTTTCGCGACGCATTGAACCGAGTGCCCTTGATTGTAGCGAGCGGTGGCCTTGGCCCGACCGAAGACGACCTCACGCGCGAAACCGTTGCCGACCTTCTTGGGCGCAAGCTGCGCCGCAACGATGAAATCCTCCGGTTCATCGAGGGCCGCTTCCGCGCGATGAACCGCGAAATGCCGGAAGTGAATGTGCGCCAGGCAATGGTTCCCGAAGGCGCGGAAATTCTGGAAAATTCGCGCGGCACGGCGCCTGGCTTGTGGCTCGAAGACCGCGGCCATTTCATCGTGCTTCTTCCCGGACCGCCACGCGAACTGAAGCCGGTCTTCCGCGAGCAGGTCCTGCCCCGGCTGGAGCGGCGCGCCTCAGGCGTGCGCATGTTTCACCGCGAGATCCGCGTGACCGGCCTCGGCGAATCGCACGTCGAGCAGCGCATCATGGGCATCTACAAGCGCTATCCCGAAGTGAATACCACGATCCTCGCGGCACCAGGCGAAACGCAAATTCATCTGCGCCTCTGGACGGACGACGCCGGGCACGCCAAGAAAATCCTCGACGAAATTGTGAATGGCTTCGAGATCGCGTTGACAGATCGTATCTTCAGCCAGGACGGCTCGCCTCTCGAGGAAGTGATCGCGGAGCAACTGACGCTGCACAACGCCACAATTTCCGCTGCCGAAAGCTGCACCGGCGGCCTGCTGGCGCAGCGGCTGACAAGCATCGCCGGCAGCTCTTCCTATTTTCTTGGCGGAGTCGTCTGCTACAGCAACGAACTCAAGACGGCTTGGGCGGGGGTGCCTGCGGAGCTCATCCAAACCAAGGGCGCTGTCAGCGCGGAAGTTGCCATCGCTCTCGCCGATGGAATTCGCCGCCGCGCAGGAAGCACGTTTGGCGTAGGCATCACGGGAATCGCCGGCCCCGGCGGCGGCACAGAAGAAAAACCCGTCGGCACCGTGCACATCGCGCTTGCCCATGCGGCCGGCGTGAAAGAACGCGGCGTGCGCTTCCCTGGCGATCGCGAATCCATCCGTTGGCAGGCTTCGCAACTCGCGCTCGACATGGTCCGCGTCCACTATCTCTACAACGGCAACCAGCCTCCGAAGCGAGTCTGACGTGCGCCTCTTTGTCGCGCTGGAGATTCCCGCCGCCGTGCGAGACAATCTGGCTACCTTCCTCAATGACATGCGGGAATTGTCCGACCAACTTGCGGAGAAGCGCGTACGCTGGGTGCGCCCGGAGAATCTTCACGTGACGCTTAAATTCATGGGCGAAGTGGCGGATACAAAGCTCGACGGAATCCGGACTGCGCTTTCGACAGTTCACTTCGATGCGCCGTTCGGTCTGCTACTCCGGGGCTTGGGGTTTTTTCCGGATGAAAAACGCCCAAGCGTTCTCTGGACTGGCTTGGACGCCTCGACAAACCTTCCCGCGCTTGCAGCTGACATCGATCGCGCGCTCGCTCCGCAAGGCATCGAGAGGGAAAAGCGCGCTTTCGTCCCGCACCTGACGCTAGCGCGACTCACCGCTCCGAGTCTGCACCAAAAATTGCTCGCTGCGATCCGCGAAAATAGCGAGCGCGAGTTCGGTTCCTTCCAGACGCGCGAATTTCATCTCATCAAGAGCACTCTAAAGGCCACTGGCGCCGAGTACGCTACGCTCACCTCTTTCCGCGTGACAACGGAGGCCTAGCGCCAAATGGCGGAACTGAACGCGACACTCTTATCGATTCCTGCGGCTGCTTACCTACTCGGCTCGATCCCGTTCGGGATCCTGATGGGCAAGGTGTTTGGCGCGGCGGACATTCGCAAAACGGGCAGCGGCAACATCGGCGCAACCAACGTGGCTCGCGTCGCAGGTCCGCTGGCGGGAATCCTCACGCTTTTGCTGGACGCCGCGAAAGGCGCGTTTGCGGTCGTTCTCGCCGCGCGCCTCTCAGATCAAAGCTCCACGTGGATGATGATTGCGGGACTATGCGCGCTCATCGGGCATTGCTTTCCGATCTGGCTGGGATTTCGCGGTGGCAAAGGAGTCGCCACCGCCGCCGGCATTTTTCTGGTGCTGTGTCCCCCGGCGTTTCTCGGAAGCATAATTCTGTTCGTGCTGGTCGTGATTTACTGGCGCTTCGTCTCGCTCGGTTCGATCTCGGCGGCGGCGGCGATGCCGTTGCTGATCTATTTTCTTTGGGCGCCGCATCACGCGCCGCCCTACGTTGTCACGTTCGGCTCGCTGGCCGCAGCGATGCTGATTGTTTATAAGCACGATGCAAACATTCAGCGATTGGTGCAAGGCGACGAGCCGAAATTCTCCTTTGGCAAGAAAAAGGATGAGGCGTGAAGCGCATCGCCATTCTCGGCGGCGGAAGCTGGGGGACCGCGATGGCAATTGTGCTTTCCCGCAGCCCGCGCGCGCACGTAATTTCACTCTGGGTCCACGACGTAGCCCTCGCGGAATCCCTTCGCATCGGCCGCGAGAACAAAACCTATTTGCCGGGAATTCCGCTTCCCCCTCAGATATCGATCACGCACAGCCTCCAAGAGGCTTGCTCTGAGGCAGATATCATTGTTGGAGCGATGCCCGCGGCCTATGCACGCTACGTTTACACAGAGGCTCTTCCCCATCTGCGTCCCGAGCCGGTAATTGTGAGCGCCACGAAAGGCCTCGAGTCCGTCACACACGCCCGTATGAGCGAAGTCATCTCCCAAGGCATCCAGTCGGCCTCGACAGCGTCGCCTCTAGCCATTGCCGTTCTCTCTGGTCCTTCCTTCGCCAAGGAAGCGGCAATGGGCCAGCCCACCGCAGTTGTCCTCGCATCGCGAAACGCCGCGCTCGCACACGAACTCCAGGAAGAGTTGGCTGCGCCGAATTTTCGCCTGTACACCAACGACGACATGCTCGGCGTCGAGCTTGCAGGTGCGATGAAAAATGTGATGGCTATCGCCGCCGGGGTCTGCCAGGGCATCGGGCTTGGCTCCAACCCGCTGGCCGCGGTGATCACGCGCGGCCTCGCCGAAATGACGCGGCTAGCCGTTGCCCTCGGTGCGCGCCCCGAAACACTCAGCGGACTCGCCGGCCTTGGCGACCTCGTTCTGACCTGCACGGGTTCGCTCAGTCGCAATCGCCACGTGGGCATTGAACTTGGCAAAGGCCGCGCCCTCGCGGAAATCCTGCAAGGCATGAAAATGGTCGCCGAAGGTGTCGGGACCGCTGGAGCCCTCCTTGCGCTGGCCCGCGAGGCCGGTATCGAGCTCCCGATAACCGAGCAGGTCGACGCCATCTTGCATCAGGGAAGGTCGCCCCGGGACGCCATCCGAACCATCATGGAGCGGCCCCTCAAGCGCGAATAGGCCTGCCGAGAATCTCGCCGCGCCGTGGCTGAGGAGCGGGTAGCGCGTATTGGCCCAATTCAAATACCGCGAATTTCAGCCTTTTTTTGCATTTTTGGAGCGGTTGGCCGCCCGGAGAAGCCACCACTAGTACTAAGGTTCCAGTTGCAATTGCGCGACGCACCGCCATTCGCAGCCCCCGCTAGCCCTTCCGTTCGCCTAAAATTGAGAGTTGAGATGACCGAACCCGGCCCATCGACGTGGCAACGCCTGCGCAAAGGACGTGTGCGCATTTTGTGGCTCGTTCTGGGTGCGTTGCTGCTCGTCAGCGCCCTGCCGATCGGCCTTTACCATCGTCAGGTGCTCCAGTTGAGCCAGGATAAACTCCTGGACAACGAACGCGTCCAGCAGTCTGACCTGACACGCTCTCTGGCGCAGGAAATTCAACTTTTCGAGTTCAACCAGACGCAACAGCTTTTCAGCGAGCGGCAAATCCTCACGCTCACTGGCCTCATCGACAACGTTGAAGACCCCGCCGCGGAGCCCAAAGTCACCCGGCTCCTTGAGGACTTCGTCGACAGCAACCGCGACACGTTCCTTTATCTCACGGCCGTCGACAAAAACGGCAAAGGCACGAAAGCTAGTCAGGGCAACTTCCAGGCGGATCAGGATCCTTTCGTCGCCAAGGCGCTCCAGCGCGCGTTCGAGCATTGCATGCAGTCCGACCAGTTGCGCATCGTCAAGTTTCGCAGCGATCCTCTGGCCCTCGCCCCCAACAACCAGCCGACGTTTGTGCTCGCGGTACCGCTTCAGGACGTCCACAGTAATTTTACGGGCATGCTCGCCGCGGTTATTTCGCTCGAACCAATCTCGCATCGTTTGCGGGACTCTAGCGTCCGTGGCCGCAAGGTATTCGTGGTGGATCACTCCGGGCATATCGTCGCGCATCCCGACACAAAAAACTTCGTGCCCGGTGCCGAAGCCAGTGGCAAGCTCGTCGAACAAATTCGCGCCTTGCCGCAGGAACTTCGCAACACAGAGACGATTCGTTTCACTGAAAAAGGACCGAAGCATCCCGTCGAGATGATTGGCACCTACAGCACCTTCCCCGAGGTCAATTGGGCAGTGGTCGCGGAACGCAGCCTCGACGACGCGCGCACCGACGCGGGCGTCACGGAATTGAACCGCCAGGCCCTGGCTTTCGTAACGGTCGTCGTCCTCGTGGCTATTCTCTTCGGTTATTTTTTCGCCGTTGGCATCAGCGGACCGATTCGCGGTCTTGCGGCTTCCACGCGCGCTATCAGCCGTGGTGAATTCCATCAACGCTCGCCCGTGCGCGGTGCCTCGGAAATCAGCGAACTGGCCGAAAACTTCAACAAAATGGCCAGCGACATCGAGGAGTACATCGAAAAGCTGAAGGAAGCCGCGGAAGAAAATCGCGAGCTATTTATCGGCTCGATTCGTATGCTCGCCGCAGCCATCGACGAAAAGGATCCGTACACGCGCGGTCACTCCGGCCGCGTGGCCAAGTACTCGACGCTCATCGGCCGCGAGCTTGGCCTTTCCAGCGAGGATCTGGACAGGCTGCGCATCGCCGCCCTGCTGCATGACGTCGGCAAAATAGGCGTCGAAGACCGAGTACTGAAAAAGCCTGGCGCGCTCACGCCTGAAGAATTTGACTTGATGAAGCAGCACACCGTGAAAGGCGCGAACATCATGCGCCCCGTTTCGCAACTGAAAGAAATGCTGCCCGGGATCGAGCTGCACCACGAACACATCGATGGCCGCGGCTATCCCTACGGGTTGCAAGGCCAGCAAATCCCATTGATGGCGCGCATCATCGGCGTCGCGGATACTTTTGACGCCATGACCACGAATCGTCCCTATCAATCCGCCATGGATACGGACTTTGCGCTCAACCGCATCAAGTCGCTAACCGGCTCGAAGTTCGATGCCGTCGTCGTGAACGCACTCGATTCCGCCATCAACTCGGGGAAACTCCGCCTCAGCGCCGTCGAAGTGACCGTTTAAATCCGCCCTCGCATTCTTTCTTCCGCTTGGTTTGAGACCAGCCCCGACTGGCGTTGCAGGCTCACTTCGAGCGCTTCTGCTACAATTTTAGGCGGCGCTGCGCGCGGCGCTCAACCGCATGATCTCGCTCTTTGGTAAGCCGGAAAAAACCGAGCCGTCTCTGCTAGAACGCCTGAAGGCGTCCGTCAGCAAAACGAAGGCAGCGCTGTCCGAGTCCGTCGAGAACATTTTTCTCGGCGAGCGCAAGATCGATCCGGCGCTGCTGAAGAAGCTGGAAACGGCGCTGCTCTCCGCCGACCTTGGCGTGAAACCGACGCGTGAAATCCTCGATGCCGTGCGGGAAAAGCTCGATCGCAACGCGCTTTCCGACGCGAGCCAGCTCAAGCGTGAGCTCAAATCTCACATCATCCGCATTCTTACGATGAACGACGGTAAAGCCGCTGACGTGTCGGTCAGCGGCATGGGGGCAATGCCCGCCAAGAGCCCCGCAGGTTCAGCAAACGGCTCCGGTCCACGCGTGATTTTCATCGTGGGCGTGAACGGCGCCGGCAAAACCACCAGCATCGGCAAGCTCGCGAATCGTCTGCGCCAGGAAGGCCTCAGCGTGGTGCTCTGCGCGGCCGACACGTTTCGCGCCGCCGCCGTCGAACAGCTCGAAATCTGGGCCAAGCGCAACGGTATTGACGTGATTAAACAAAAGCACGGCGCCGATCCCGCAGCCGTCGTCTACGACGCGATGGCCGCCGCCAAGGCGCGCAACGCGGACGTGGTCATCGTCGACACGGCAGGCCGCCTGCACACGAAATCCAATCTCATGGCCGAGCTCGAAAAGATGAAGCGCACCGCCGCGAAAGTGATTCCCGGCGCGCCTCACGATGTTCTTCTCGTGCTCGACGCAACTACTGGCCAGAACGGCCTTGCGCAGGCGCGCGAGTTTACTTCGACGGTTGCGGTCACGGGCATCATCCTCACCAAACTTGATGGCACGGCGAAAGGCGGCATCGTTGTGGCCATCGCTCGCGAACTCGGTTTGCCCATCCGTTTCGTCGGCACCGGCGAACAGATCAACGACATGGTTCCTTTCGACGCCGAAACCTACGCGAATTCGCTTTTCGACTAATTTTTTGATTCTCAAATGATCTGACAAATCGATGGACGCTCACGCCACTCGCTTCATGGAACACGCATTGGAGTTGGCTCGCCGAGGCACCGGCCTTGCGAGTCCCAATCCCATGGTCGGCTGCATCCTGGTGCGCGAAGGGCAAATCGTGGGCGAAGGTTTTCATCAATACGAAAAGCGTGACCACGCCGAACTTGTCGCGCTAAAATCCGCCGGAGAAAAAGCGCGCGGCGCGACGATGTACGTCACGCTGGAGCCCTGCAATCACACGGGCCGCACGGGCCCTTGCACGGAAGCAATCATTGCCGCCGGAGTTCAACGCGTCGTCGCCGCGATCGAAGACCCCAATCCCGTCACATCTGGACGCGGCTTCGAACGCATCAGAGCGGCAGGCGTTGAAGTATTCACCGGCGCAGGTGAAGAAGAAGCTCGCACGTTAAATGAAGCCTTCGCCTGCTGGACTCGCACAAAAAAACCGTTCGTCACGCTGAAGTCCGCTCTGACGCTCGATGGCCAGCTCGCCCTCCCGCGCGAGCCGCAAAAACCACATAAGCGACTCAGCAAACAGAAACGCGCCAACTGGATCAGCTCCGAAGAGTCCCGCGCCGAAGTTCATCGCATGCGCCACGCCGCCGACGCGATCCTCAGCGGCATCGGCACTATCAAAGCGGACGACCCGCTTCTCACCGATCGGAGCGGTCTCCGGCGGCGCAGGCCCCTGCTGCGTGTCATTCTTGATTGGGGTCTGACGATCTCACCGCATTCCCGGATCGCGCAGTCGGCACAAAACGATGTCTTGATTTTCACCAACCAGCGGCCGGGCTCGCGCCGAGTTCGCGCGCTACAAAAAGCCGGAGTCGAAATCGTTACGGCCCATTCGCGTGTGGGATATCTCGATCTGGAAAGTGTTCTCGCCGAGCTCGGCCGCCGCGAAATTCTCAGCGTGCTGCTCGAAGCGGGCCCAACACTCAACGGCACGGCGCTCGCCTCCGGAATCGTCCACAGACTTTTCCTGTTCTACGCTCCCAAAATCTCCGGCGAATCCCGCGTTTCATTCGCGCTCGCGCCCAAGCTCGCGCTGCCGCCATTGCAACAAGTCCGAACGCAATCCTTCGGCCCAGACATCGCCATCGAAGCCTACTTGCAAGACGTCTATCGCTAAGCGTGTGGAATGCGGCAGCCTTGCAGCCGCTTTTGCGACCTCAACTCCCGTGCGCCGAACTCGGGAGGCGGGCTGCCGCGCCCCTCAGTGTCCCTCAGTACTGTTAGCCACTAACGTGCAAAACCGCCGCGCCTTCGATGGCATCATTCTTCAACGCATTCAACGCCTTGTTCGCCTCACTCAAAGCGTAAACCCGCGTATGCATCCGCACCGGAATCTCCACCGCGGCCCGCAAAAAGTCCTCCCCATCCTGCCGCGTATTATTCGCCACGCTGCGAATCACGCGTTCCTGATATAGCAAATCGTAACTAAACGACGGAATCGGACTCATATGAATCCCGCCCAGCACCAGCACGCCCCCCTTGCGCAAAGCCGCAAGCGCCGCCGGAACAATCTCACCGGCAGGCGCAAACACAATCGCCGCATCCAACTTTTCCGGCGGTGCCTCGAGGGTTCCGCCGGCCCAAGCCGCGCCCAGTTCCAGCGCCAGCTTCTGGTGACGCGCATCGCGTGTCGAGGCATACACCGTCACGTCCCAATGCCGCGCCACCTGAATTGCGATGTGAGCCGCGGCACCAAAACCGTAAAATCCCAGCCGTCCGCCGGGTTCGATCCCGGAAAGCCGCAGGCATCGGAATCCGATAATTCCCGCGCAAAGCAACGGCGCGGCCTGCACGTCCGTAAATCCATTCGGTATCGCGTAAACAAAATCTTCCGGCGCAACCACATATTCAGCGTAGCCGCCGTCGACGCTGTATCCGGTAAATGTTGGGTGATCGCATAGATTCTCGTCGCCCGCGAGGCAGTACTCGCATGTGCCATCCGTGTGGTGCAGCCACGCGACGCCAACCCGCGTACCGATTGCAAAGCGCCGCGCACTTTCTCCCAGTTCCTCGACAATGCCGACAACCTGGTGCCCCGGAATCACCGGCGATTTTTGCGGCGGCAATTCGCCTTCGATCACATGCAAATCCGTGCGGCACACGCCGCAGTCGTGCACGCGAATCAATATTTCTCCCTTTTCAGGATTAGGGGCAGGCACGTCAGTGAACTGGAGAGGATTCGTTTCGATTTTCGCAGGGGCGTTGAGCAGGCAGGCCTTCATGGGACGACCTCGATAGCTTTGTGTTCGTCTAGTTCATCTCCAGTCTAGTGCTTTCTGGCTTCGCAACGAAATGCTGTAAACTCGAACAGAAAGCGTACGAACTACGCAAGATGAGGAAAACGCAAAAACTGTGTTCACAGGAATCATCGAACATGAAGGCAAAATCGAGTCCCTCGAACTGAATTCCGGCGGCGGCCGCGTGACCATTCATGCCCCGAGCGTCGCGCCAGGGCTCGCTATCTCAAGAAGTATCGCCGTAAATGGCTGCTGCCTCACAGTCGTCGCTCTCGGTAAAAAAACTTTCTCCGCCGATCTCTCCGCCGAAACTATCCAGAAAACATCATTCGGAGCGAACAACGGCGGACTGAAAAAAGGCTCGCTCGTGAATCTGGAGCAGCCTCTGACCGCCGGCAAAGAATTTGGCGGCCATTTCGTGCAAGGCCACGTTGACGGCACTGGCCGCGTAACGCGTCTAGAACCTGAAACTGTTGGCGGCAACAACTGGTGGTTAGGCGTCGAAGTCTGCGAAGAATTTGCCCGCTACATCGTGCAGAAAGGCTCCATCACCATCGACGGCATCAGCCTCACCGTCGCGCGCTGGAACAAAACCACGCGCGTCGCGGAAGTCGCCGTCATTCCTTACACCTACGACCACACCAACATTCGCGACCGCAAACCAGGCGACGCCGTAAATCTCGAAGGCGATGTTTTGGGAAAGTACGTCGAGCGCTACCTCGAAGCTCGCGAAGAGTTGCCGGTCAAGTCTGTCTCAAAACTCAGTCTCGAAAAACTGGTCGTCGAAGGCTTCTAAGTCGAAGAACGATCAAGTCGTCCGCATGGCTTCTCTAGCCTTCGCACGCGCCCCGCGCCAGTAAAGCACCAGCCCAATCGCAATTGTCGCGACGGTGCCGCCAACGAGTTTCATCTCAAACCCGACTTTGTTCGTCGAATCGCCCGGTGGCACGAGCGAAACGAAGATGCCGATAAGCACAACCAAAAAGCCGACGCCTGAAATCGCCCAGACACCCGCTTTTCCGCCCGGAATCAGAATCGCCTCGGAATTTTCTCGTCGATCCGGTCGCGAAAACAACCGAATCGCGGCCGCGAACATGTAGAGAAACGGAATGAAATAAAGAATATTCGTCGCGCTCACGAGAAAATCATAAGCGCCGCGCGTCGATTCGTTGATCTGGCTGACCAAAAGAATCGCGCAGGAAATTCCAGCCTGCACAAGAATCGAAATGTATGGCGTTTTCCAACGCGGATGAATTTTTCCAAATGCCTGCGGCAGGTAGCGGTCAATCCCAACGACGAATGGCACGCGCGCAATTCCCGCCACGGTGCTTCCCACTCCGCCCGCATTTCCCAACGTCACCACAATCGCCGCGACAATCCCCAAAAACCCGATGCGCAGTGCGATCGATCCGACGGTGATCGCGTGAAACACGCCGCTGGTATTCGAAACGTCGTTAGCGGGCACGAGCACCAGCACCGCGACCGTCGCCAGAATGTACATCGCGGCAATCAGCCCGGCGGCGGCATACAGCGCGCGCGGCAAAGTGCGTCGCGGGTTACGCACTTCCTGACTCATGGCGGAAACCAGCTCCAGCCCGCTGAACGCAAACGCAATCTGCGACCAGAAATTCACGGTGTCCCAGTTCCACGTCGGCAAAATATTGTGCATCGTAAAATGTGTGGCCGAGCCGTGCCTCATCGCGACGATCGCTGCAACGCCGACCACCGCCATCAGCGGCAAGTACGTCGAAACGCCGCCAACGTTTTGCAGCCATTTCCCAATATTCAAACCGATGATATTCAGCCCTACGGCCACGGTCAGGTAGCCGATCGACAGCAGCAGCAAAAACGTGCGGTCGTGTTCCAATGCCGCGCCCCGTTCGCCGATGATGTACGCGCTCATCGCGGCGCTGGCCAACAGCAATCCAGGAAAATAAAAAACCGTGTACGCCCAATAATTCCATCCCGCAACAAACCCGTGAAAATCGCCGAACGCTTCCTTCGTCCAGACATACAGCCCGCCCTCCTCTGGAAAACGCGAGGAGAGTTCGTTGATCACCATCGCGGACGGAACGAAGAAAAACAGCGCCGCAATTACCCATAAGCTGATCGACGACGTTCCATTGTGCGCGGCCGCTGCAACCCATCGCGGGCCCAAAACCGTCGCGATGTTGAACAGCAAAACGTCCCAGAAGCCCATCGCTTTGGGCAGGTGCCGTATCGCGTCGGGCTGCGCACCGGCTGTCTCGCTCACTCGCTCACCCTCCTGAGTTGCTTTCCACCTTCGAACGGCTACGCGAACAAACCCTTGTAGTATCGGTACCAATCGCTCTGGAACGTCTCGCGAGGATCGTACCGCTTCTTCAAAATCAGGAAATCTTGAAACTGTGGATACGCCGACGACAGCTCATCCCGCGTCGCGAAGCGGTTATACGTGAGATAAAAACTTCCTCCGCGTTTGTTAGCTGCACGGATCAGTTGGCGGCAAACGTCACCGGTTCTCTTCAGCGCTTGCGTCTCGCCCGAAGCGTGCGGCGAAAAAATCACGCACGCGTAGCGTTTTTTTGCCCAAGCCAAATAAGAATCCTTGTCCTGCTCGATAAAACGCACGGTCCCATAAACCAAAGGCATTTCACTCGCCAAGAGAATGCGCCGCGCCTCCTCCAGCAGCGAAATCAACTCGTTCCGCGGAACGTACACTTCCAGAATCAAATCCGCTCCCACAAACTCCGCGCCAAGCCTCTTTTCAATTTCCGGATGATATCCCGCGGGATAAGTACTGAGCTGGTGCAAGTCCGACCATTCCACATTTCCGTCCTTCGACAACTCCAGCTTCGCGTACCGCCGGTAAGCTGAGCCGCGGTCGCGGTGCGCAATCTCGAGCAGCGCAGTCACCAGTTTCGGGTCAATATCCGCGCTCTCTGCGCCCAGCGGCGTTTCCGCCGAAACGCTTTCGTAGGTAGTCAGGATCCCGGTGCGCACAAAATCGCCGGAAGTTTCATCAATCGAATATTGAAAATAACCGTAAGGCGCCCCGGCAGCTGTCCGCCCCTCAATCAACGCAACCAACTCTGCGATAGTCCGCGCCTCAACGTGCCTCCGCACTTTGCGCCGAGGCACAAGCCTTAATCCCACCGCAGTGATAATCCCAAACAGTCCATAACCGCCCACCACAAGCGAAAATAGTTCGGCATTTTCTTTTCGATTGCATCTTTTAACGGAGCCGTCCGCCGTAACAATTTCAATCCACTCCACATCGCCAATCATCGGCGGTGCACCAAGCGCATGTCCATGCGCATTCGCAGAAAGCGTGCCTCCGAGGCTCATCCGGTCAGCCCCGCCCTGCTTCTGCCGAATCCCCCAACTCACATTTTCTTTTTGCAGCGCGAAATAGCCCTGAATCAACTCGGGCCACTCGATCCCTGCTTCAACATGCAGCACTCCGCTTTTTTCATCCAAGCCGACAACGCGATTCATCCCGCGCATATCCAATAGCACAGAGTCCGTCGCGAACTGCTGCCCGCCCGCAGCATGACGGCTTCCCGAAACAGAGATCACTCGGCCGTGCTTCGCGCAATCTCTTACAAGGCTCCGAACTTCCGCGACTGACGTCGGACGCGCAATCCTGGCCACCCAGGTCGGATTCAACCCAGTCTGCACATCGTTGACAAGAACCCCATTTTGTACGGGAAACGCGCCGCCGGCGCTCGATGCTACCAGCGGTGCCGCCGCCATGCCCTTCAGGAAATTTCGGCGCTTCATCTCCGCGCCGTCCGCTTCACAGAGTCACGTCCAGCGCCGGAATCAATGCGTCCTGAACGAGGAAGTTGTGAAGGAACGGATCGGCTGAATTCTCGAAGCCGTCCCACGAGCCGAAGTACGCCACGCGCCCTTCCTGGAGAAATACCACGCTGTCCGCAAGCTTCTTCGCCAAATGCGTGTCGTGCGTCACCACGATCGACGTGCGGCGAAAAGCTTCCTTCAGCCGCAAAATCAGGTCGCCCATGTGCCCCGCCATGATGGGATCCACCATCGTCGTTGGCTCATCAAACAAAATCGCATCGGGATTCTGCGCGAACGCTCTCGCCATCGCCACCGCGCGCCTCATTCCCGTTGACAAATCCCCCGGCAATTTATCCAGAACAGTCTCGACCTCGAGCATTTTTGCCAGCTTGTCTACGTACGCGTCGATGTCCGTGTCTTCCAGCCCAGGCTGCTTCTCCAGAGGGAACGCAATATTTTCCGCGACCGTCAACGAATCAAACAGTGCGCCCGACTGAAACACCATCGTCACTTTCCGCCGCACGCCTTCGAATTCGCGCTCGCTGAAATCCGTAACATCTTCTCCGTCCACCAAAATCCGCCCCGAATCCGCCTTCATAAATCCCATGATGTGCTTCAGCGAAACCGACTTGCCAACGCCGCTGCGGCCCATGATCACACACGTCTCGCCGCGTTTCACGGTGAAGCTCACGTCCTTCAACACCGCATGGTCGTC
>DASXMM010000277.1:0-6545 GCA_036495665.1 Candidatus Acidiferrum sp.
GCCGGCGCTAAAAATCTTTGCATTCGAAAGGCATCCGGGCGGTGACAATCCAGCAACTCCGGAGAACCCACATTGTTTTCTCCCACCACACTTGCAATGCGTGCAAGCGTTAGTTCCAGCTTGTCGGGATCGGGCACAGCCGCAAGGAACAACCCGCATTGGATGGCCAGCGCGCGATCCGGCTCCGCGCGCATCTGAATCTTTTGCACCGGCGCTTTCGGTGAGTTCGCTTGCAGGCGCAGACGCAACAGTTTCAAAAGCAGTTTCGCGTCCTGCACTGGCCGCGGCAGCGCCAGCGTGCAATAGAATGTTTCGGAAAATTGTTTTGTCCTCAGCCGTTCCTTAGACGCATCGAATGCTTTCTCAAAACCAGGTTGCAGCTCGAGCTGCAGCTGAATCGTTCGAACCGCCAGCGCCCGCGCCGAAAGCCTCACGCATAGTTGATCGAGAAGCCTGCCCAGCAAAAATGAAAGCGGCTCAAGCTCCTCGACAGCATCATCCAATTCCAAAAACTCTTCGAAGAAATGCGTAAGCTCAGCAATAATCAGCGAACGGTTTCCTTTCCCGCTCGCCATCGCATGAAGACAAACGCCTTCTTGCCCCCTACATTCCGAAAGAGACAAAACCGGCAGCGCCGCGAGCGCCCCGCAGTTCTTGATGCCCCACTGTTGAAAAACTTCAGCCAGTTCCGCGCTCGGTCCAAGCAATCCAACCGGCAAACTTTCCAGAAAACGCGCTTCTTCACCCGTCGGAACAATCGTCGGACCCGGCTGCCCAAACGCCAAGATCCGCGCGGTTTCCACATTCTCCGAAACGCCTACATGTACATCGAGCCCCAACGCAGTGCACCGCGATTTGATTTGCAGCGTCACATTTTCATAGGAACCAAGAAGTGTTGTCAGCCCGGCGAGATCCAGCAGCACCGTGTCCGGCGCCGTATCTTCCACGCGCGGAGAAAATGACCACGCCGCATCCAGCAGCGCAGCATGCGTCGCCGTTTCCTGCTCTTTCGAGCGAAGCCGTATCTCCACTCCGCTGAATTCCGCTGCTGCCGCCTTGGTCAAACCCAATGCCACGCCCAGCTCTCGAGCCACAGCGTTGACGGCGATCACTCGAAACGTCGGCGCCGGTCCATCCAGAAGAACCAGTGGCTTATCGCGCAGCGCAGGCTCCGAGCGCTCCACGGCCTGCAAAAGAAAATCAGGAACGAAAATCGCGCAAAACGCCATCCCAGTCACGGAGAACCCTAAGCAGCCAATTCAGCCCGGCCTCTTCATCCTTTCTTGCGTCTCTTCTTGCAACTCTTCTGGCTCTGGCCGATTTTCTTGCGAAGGCGAAGGACCAGCCTCGTCCAGCGCTTTTTGCATGACGTACTGATCGGCATTTACTTCGAAGTGCGCTGTCACTTCAGAAGATCCGTCACGGCGATGCAACTGATCAATAAAACGCAATTTCTTATGCCTCTGCAGCGAACGCATGATCTCCGCCGAACACGCGCTTCCATCCAGCAAACATCCCGGTGTATGAAAAGCCGCCCCCGCGCTTTTGCGCTTCTGCAACGACCACCGGCTCGCTTCCTTTTCCACGCGCAGCACCAACGAAGCGCACGATTTTGCATTCGATTCTTGCGAAAGCACGAGAAGCACTGTCGAGGTGTCTTCCACCGCGCGGCGCAATCGAAACCACACATTCAAAGGCACTTTGCGCACCTGGCGAACCGGAGCGTCGCCAAGATCCAGCGCAATGAAGCCAAACCCTCCGCCGTGCAGCAACAAATCCAGCGAGCGAAAGGCCTGCTCCAGCCCCCGGCAGCGCACCCAAAGCAGCCGCTGCAATAGAACTCCCGACGCCTGCGACCCGCCGGGATCGAAAGCATCCTGGGCATCCACGAGCGCGCACACTTCCGAACTCAACGCCCGCGAAGCCAGCGCGGAATGAAGAATCGAGGTTTTTCCGGAACAAGGCGGACCGTAAATTTCCGTGAGGCTTCCGCGCGGCAAGCCGCCCACAAGTTCATCCAACGCCGGTATGCCCGTCGGCACAACCGCGGGAACCCGTGCCTCTCGTAAGCGAAAAGGGGAAGCCACGCGCCCGGCAAGCGCGGACTCGACATGAAGGCGCAAAGAGGCAGTCGATGAACGCATAGCGATTAGGTCAGGCGAGGTAGAGGAGGGAGTATTTCGCTTTTTCTTCGCCTATGGAATTTATACGCCTCTAAAAATGGATTGTCAAAGCACAGGGGAAAGGACCTGTGGAAAATGCAGAGGGGCTGGAAACTTAATTTTGAAAACTGCGCGCGCCGCGCACACTTCAACTTAAACGTCGCAGAGATCGACCGCTTGCCGCAAAGAGGTCAGCGGGTCCCGTGTGGGTACGAACTCGTGTGCCACATAACCCTGATAGTTGGCCGCGACAATTCCGCGCATCACGCCGTCCCATTGCACTTCCTGCGTGCCGTCGAGTTCATGCCGACCGGGAACACCTCCCGTATGAAAATGGCCAAGCCACTGAATATTTTTCTGAATCGTGCTGACGAGGTCTCCCTCCATAATCTGCATATGGTAGATGTCATAGAGCAGTTTCACGCGCGGAGAGTTTACCGCCTGCACCACCTGCACTCCCCACGCCGTGTGGTCGCACATATAATCCTTGTGGTTCACCTTGCTATTCAGCAATTCCATGCAGATGGTGACGCCGTGATCTTCGGCAATTTTCTTCACGCGATTGAGCCCGATAATGCAGTTCTTCGCGCCCTCTTCGTCGGACATCCCCGCGCGGTTTCCAGAGAACGTGATCACGTTCGGCATGCCGGCTTTGGCCGCAAGCGGAATATTCTTGCGAAAGCCCTCTTCGATTTTTGCGTGGTTTTCGACGCGGTTCAATGCGTTAGGAATGTCGCCGCCTCCCGCGTAGGCCATGCTGCAAATCAGGCCGTGACGCCCTGGAACTTCGTATTCCTCCGGACCAAGCAGGTCGATGGCTTTCAAACCAATTTGCGCCGCGTAGGCGCAGAGATCATCCAGTGGAATTTTCTCGTAACACCAGCGCGACACCGATTGCTTGATTTGCCCTTTGCGCTTGATCGGAGCGGTTTGCTGAGCCGAGGACATCAACGGCATGGATGCCACGGCCGCTCCCGAGATTGCACTCTTCAACATGGTGCGCCGCGATAGTTTAGTCATAGAAATCCACGCGAAGTTTACAGGAAAAAGGCAATTTTGGGCCAGGGTACTCCACGTCTTCCAGCCAGTCAATTGTCGCTACCCAGTCGATTGTTGCTATTCTGTTTCCCTTCTGGGCGAGATCTTGGCTTTGGCAAAAATTGATGACGCGACCGTCGACCCTCGCTGAGCGGTTCCGTGCCCGATTTGGCGCGCTGCCGCGTGTCTACCGCGCTCCAGGACGCGTCAACCTGATCGGAGAGCACACCGACTACAACGACGGCTTCGCGATGCCCGCCGCCATCGAGTTTTATTGCTGGGCCGCCGTCGGTCCCAGAGACGATCGCAAGCTCAGTATTTACTCCGAAGAGTTTTCCGCCTCAGCGGAAGCGGAATTGACCCCCGGCGCGGGACGGCCTTCCAAAACGTGGAGCGACTATCCCGTCGGCGTGGCTCTGCAACTTGATCAGAGCGGTTACCGGCTCCGCGGCGCGAATCTCCTCATTGAGAGCGAAGTCCCCATGGGTGCCGGTCTCAGCTCGTCCGCTGCAATCGAAGTTGCCACCGCGCTGGCTCTCGCCAATCAATCTGGCTGGTCTCTCGATCGCGTCGAATTGGCAAAGCTCTGCCAAAAAGCCGAAAACGAATTCGTCGGCGCGCGTGTCGGAATCATGGATCAGTTCGTTTCCTTGCACGGACAAGAAGACCACGCTTTGATGCTCGATTGCCGCTCGCTGACCTTCCAATCTCTCCTGATTCCCGATTCCGTGAAACTGGTGATCAGCAACACCATGGTCAAGCACGAACTGGCTTCCAGCGAATACAACCGTCGGCGCGCCGATTGCGAAGAAGCCGTCCGCCGCCTTTCCACAGTCCTGCCCGGGATTCGCGCGCTTCGAGATGTCAGCCTCGAGCAGCTCGAAAAACATCGCGACGTGCTTTCGGACGTCACCTACAAGCGCGCCCTGCACGTCGTCACCGAGAACGCCCGCGTGCTGGACAGCGGCGAAGCGCTTCGCTCCGGCGATATCGCGCGCTTCGGCCAACGCATGGCCGAATCCCATCACAGCCTCCGCGATCTATACGAGGTCAGTTGCCGTGAACTGGATTTGATGGTCGACCTGGCTTCCCAGCAAAGAGGCGTTTTCGGCGCGCGCATGACGGGCGGCGGCTTTGGCGGCGCCACGATCAATCTCGTCGACGCACGCTACGCCGGCGAGTTTAAAGAAGAAATCGCTAAGTCCTACGAGAGAGAAACTGGCCTCGAGCCGCAAATTTATATTTGCAGGCCGGCCGAAGGCGCGGGCCCAGTTTCCTCTTCTGATCTTTGAGCCCAACTTCAGACGCTTGCGCCGCGCGTAATCAGAAAATCGCGTCGACCTATGGTTTTTTGTCTTCGTTTCTACTCGCACGAAAAAAACGTCGCGAGCGCTTTGCGCCGCGCGTCTTACCGATTTCGGCTCCGATGTTGACGTTTCTTTTTCAATCTTCAGTGACAGCCACCTCCCCATCTTAAGCGAGTGGGTCGCCACACTCGAGGCTACGTCAGCGCCCAAATCCAGCCGCAAGTCACGGCTCGCAAAATCATGATTTTGCCTTCGCGAGGAAAGTCCGGAAGTAGGCAAGCAAGGCTTGCACGCTCGCGTCATTGTAAACATTCCCTTACACACGATCCCGCCGCAACTCCTTTCCCCTCATGCGTTTACTTCACACTTCGCTGTTTCCCTACACGCACGAAACGTCGCAAGCCCTTTCCTGTCATGCACTTACTTCATACTTCTCTGTATACGCCGGGGGGTGGGGTCTACCCGCCCCTTCTCGACCCCGTGCCACTCAGCAGTGTCTTTTCGCTTCACGGAGCACGGCTCACGGAACACAGGTCACTCCTCCACCGCGTCCCCAATACCGTCTACACTTGGAAGCAAACGAACGTTGGAGGCCTCATGACCCTGGATCGCGAAACACTGAAGAGTCTCCCCAAGGTTCTGCTGCACGAACATCTGGATGGCGTGCTGCGCCCCGAGACCGTCATCGACCTGGCCAAAAGCGCGGGCTACGCCGGGCTCCCCACCAAAAATCCGGAGAAGCTTGCCGAATGGTTTCACCAGGGAGCCAACCAGGGCAGTCTGCCGAAATATCTTGAAGGTTTTGTTCACACCATCGCAGTGATGCAAACCGAAGACGCCCTCGAGCGCGTCGCCTACGAGCAAGCCGAAGACTTGAGCGGCGACGGCGTCGTCTATTTTGAAACGCGCTTCGCGCCCGTTTTTCATACGCGCTCCGGCTTGAGCCATCAGCAGGTCGTCTCTGCGGTGCTGAAAGGACTCGATCGCGGCAAACACGACTTCGGAATTTCTTCGGGACTGATCATCTGCGCCATGCGCAATATGGACGTCTCGCTCGAAATGGCCGAGCTTGCTGTCGACTTTCGCGATCGCGGCGTTGTGGGCTTCGATCTGGCCGGCGAGGAAGGCGGCTATCCTCCCAAAAAACATGTCGACGCCTTCCACTACATCCAGCGGCAGAATTTCAACATCACCATTCACGCCGGCGAAGGTTTTGGAAAAGAATCGATCTGGCAGGCCATTCAATACTGCGGCGCGCATCGCATCGGCCACGGCACGCGCCTCATCGAGGACATTGCCATCGCCGAGGACGGCAAAGTCGTGAAACTGGGCGGCCTCGCGCAATACGTTCTCGACAAACGCATTCCGCTCGAAATCTGCCTGCTCAGCAACGTGCAAACAGGAGCCGCGCGCAGCCTCGCCGAGCATCCCTTCAGAACCTTCTATCAGGAAAAATTCCGCGTCACGCTGAACACCGACAACCGCCTGATGAGCGACACTACAATGACCAAAGAATTTGAGGCTGCCCAAGAGACCTTCGGACTCGGCCTCGACGACTTTGAAACCATCACCGTCAACGCGATGAAAAGCGCCTTCATTCCCTACGACAAGCGCTGCAACTTCATCTACAAGGTGATCAGACCCGGCTACGCAAAAATCCGTCGCTTCCTGGCGGAAGAGTGAGGTTGTGCAGTTGAAAGAATGAGACCCGCATGAAAGGCCGAACGTAGGGCCTGGCTTCAGTTCATTCTGAGGAACGAAGGCCGGGCCGAAAGCCGAGGAGGCTTCCAGTCGATTGGCCGTTGTTGTACCTAAGCCGCGAGAGCGGCGAGAGCTTCAGCAAGGACGAGGACGCCGCGCCCGATATCTTCGGGCGACGCGTACTCGTCAGGTCGATGACTGTAACCGTTGCGGCACGGTATGAAAAGCATCGCCACAGGCGCGATGCGCGACATGAAAAGCGAATCGTGATACGCGCGGCTGACCATGCGAATACTTGGCAGGCCATGTTTGAGACAGGCTTGCGAAAGCGCTTCGA
>DASXMM010000278.1:0-2180 GCA_036495665.1 Candidatus Acidiferrum sp.
ACGCACCAGCTCCGCCAGCTCGCGCACGCTGGCGAACGCAACATCTTCCAAATTCTTCGGCGTCGCCGGCGCAACCATCGCCGACGGCTTCGATACCCGCGAAGGCGTTCGCTCCGTTTCAAATTTCACACCAGGCACCACCGGATCAAAAATCAGGCACGGTGGGATGGAATTCGGAATGTTGAGCGCTTTGATTGCCTCGTAGCTCTTAACTTGCTGGTTCAGATTATCCAGCATCGCTTCTTTCGTTTCGTCAGGGATGGGAACATCTGCGATAGCCGCGGCATTATCGATCATCTCTTTAGTGATTTTCGTCGCGCCCTGCGACTGCGCTTGCCTCCAAAGCACGCCGGGAAGCAGCGTCCCGCCTAACCCCAATCCCGAACACACGCTCACGAACCGTCTGCGGTCCAGCATCAGCTTCTCTCCTTGGTACATTACCGGCGCGCGATTGTAATACAGGTCGGGGATCCGTTTCCGGGTTGATTGGATTGTCGCCCTTTGCGAAAGGTGCCCTAAAAAAAGCGTCCCGCGGAGAATTCCGCCCGGACGCTCTTTGAGTTTGCTGCGAAATTGCTTCGATTTAGTCTCGGTCGTACTTCAAGCAATCTTCGAGTTGGTGAATGGCCGCGTCCGTTGCGCGGATGGCTTCCACCCGATGCCCGCCGAAATCATGTGCGGCATGCTCCATGTGCTCCTTGGCACGACGCAGAGACGCAATCGCGTCGCGGATTTCCGGATGCTGTTCGGCCGCGGTTGTTGTCGTGGTATTGGGTTGCGCAGCTGCTGTGGGCAGGGTATTCGAGTTAGCCTTATTCGGGGCAGCCGGAGTCGATGCCGTATAGGCAAATGCTACGACCAGAGCCACCAGCGCAAATACAACCGGGATTCTCGTTTTCATGAACCACTCCTCCTCGTCCGATTTTTGGCTCGGACTGCCAGATGTTCCTCGATCCACCGTTGCACCTTTGCCGCGACGAATTGACCTGTTCGCGGCAAACGCACCAAAGAGGATGATTCGGCTCGAACGAGCCGTTTTACTTGTCTTCCTTTCTTAAGTCATCTTCCCGACCCTTAACCGCTTAATTTTCGTTGCTAGCGCACAATCAGGAACTCTCCTCTCGACTCCGGTCAACCATAAAGGTCGAAGAAAGGAACACGCCAAGCGAGCGCAGGAATGCGCTTTATTTTCTTTCGATTCGCTTCCACTGATGCGATAAAATGCAGATTATCGTCGCTTCCGCGGCTCAACCAATTCTGTTGACGGAGGAATTTCATGGTGCGCCAATCTCCTATAAAGATCTGGGTCGGTACCCGCAAGGGCGCGTTCGCATTCAGGTCGAAAGACCGCAAGAAGTGGGACTGCGACGGCCCATTTTTTGCCGGCCAGGAGGTGCACCATGTTGCGCAGGATTCGCGCGACCCAAAGCGTCACTACGCTGCTGTGGGAAACGCGTGGTTTGGGCCGCATCTTCACGCCAGCAAAGACAACGGGAAATCGTGGCAAATCTCCGAAAAAGGGCTTGAGGTAAAAGGCATCACCGCAAAATCGTGGACAGTCACGGAAAAAGGCATGGAGCTGAAAGACATCCCGGACGCCACGCTGAAGCGCATTTGGCACATCGCGCCCGGCGCGGCGGACGAACCTGGCGCCGTTTATCTCGGCGCTGATCCGGGCGTGCTCTTTCGCAGCGGCGACAATGGCGCGACTTGGGAAATGGTTCCGGGCTTGTGCAATCACGTGACGCGCGAAAAATGGAACCCGGGGGCCGGAGGCATGATGGTGCACTCGATCCAATGCCTCGGGGAAGGCCGGCTCATCGTTGGGATTTCCGCTGCAGGCGCATTTCGTTCGAACGACGGCGGCAAAACCTGGTCGCCGTTCAACGGCAACGTCCTGGTCGACTTTGCGCCGGAGAAATTTCCTGAAGTTGGCCAGTGCGTTCACAAACTGAAAGCGCATCCGCGCAACCAGGATGCGCTCTATCAGCAGAATCATTGTGGCGTTTACCGCGCGGATTTTGGCGGTGAGAAGTGGACAGACATCTCGAAAGGGCTTCCCTCGCGCTTTGGCTTCGGTTTAGCGTTGCCTGCGGCTGAAAAAGACACACTGTTCACAATCCCGATTCATTCGCCCGAGGAACGCTATGTTCCTCAAGGCAAACTTCGCGTCGCCCGCA
>DASXMM010000279.1:0-11278 GCA_036495665.1 Candidatus Acidiferrum sp.
TCGCGCAGCTTGCTCAGCGCCATCAACCGCAGCCACTGGTGATCCTCAGCCAGAACGAAGGGCTTGCCTCCCGCCGCCAGCGAATCCCGGTAACCCTCTTCCAGCGCTTCCGCCGCTGCCCGTCGCGGCATGCGCAAATGCTCACTCAGAATCGCCAAGTATGCGCTCGTCGTAACTCGCACCAAATCAATCGCGTACGATGAGGGAAAAACCTCATCCAGGTCATTCACACCCCAGATCAGCCGCCCTTCCAGATCCCTCCACGTCCCAAAATTCTCGATATGCAAATCGCCCACAGCCAAAACCTTGGTAGCTTTCGCCAGATCAGGGCATACCTCCGGCCACAGCTGTAGCCAGCGGTAAAAAGTCGCCCGAAAGAACGGAAAAGCTGCTTCCGCCATCAACTGATGCTTGAGCCGAAGATCCTGCTTGATGATAGGGAGTTGTGCGCCCAGCCACTTCTCAAACGCAAACGTCGCTTCAATGATCGCCGTCGTCATCCGCGAGTCACACTTGCGCGTGTTCCGCGCGCGGGCTGCCTGCCGAAGTCCCCCGCATGCGCGACTCGTAAATCGGGAAGCGTCCCGCAAACTCCGCCACTTGCTTCCGCACCCTCTGTTCCGTCTCCGCGTCGCCCATGTGCGACAAAATCTCCCCAATCCACCCGCCAATTTGCTCCATGTCCGCTTCCCGCATTCCGCGCGTCGTCACCGAGGGACTTCCCAGCCGTATCCCCCCGCCCTTCATAGGCGGCAGGGGATCGAACGGTATGGAATTCTTGTTGACGGTAATCCCAGCCCGGTCCAAAGCCTTCTCCGCATCGCTCCCGGTAATCCCGCGCGAATGCACCTCAATCAAAAACACGTGATTGTCCGTCCCGCCCGTCACAATCCGGAACCCGCGCTTGGCGATCGCCGCCGCCAAAGCCTTCGCGTTCGCCACCACCTGTTTCTGATACTCCTTAAAGCTCGGCTCCATCGCTTCCTTCAAACACACCGCCTTCGCCGCAATCGTATGCACTAACGGCCCACCCTGCGTCCCCGGAAACGTCAGCTTATCCAACTCCTTCGCAAACGCCGCCTTACACAGAACTAGGCCGCCCCGCGGCCCGCGCAGCGTTTTATGCGTGGTAGTCGACACGATGTCTGCATGTGGAACCGGACTAGGATGCACTCCAGCCGCCACCAACCCCGCGATGTGCGCCATATCCACAAAAAACAATGCTCCCGCAGCCTTCGCCGCGCGCCCAATCCGCTCAAAATCGATAATCCTCGAGTACGCGCTAGCTCCCGCCACAATCATCTTAGGCTTGTGTTCCAGCGCCAGCTTCTCAATCTCCTCATAATCAATCCGCTCGTCTTCTTTCTTCACTCCATACGCAATAAATTTGTACATCCGCCCCGAAAAATTCAACGGATGCCCGTGCGTCAAATGCCCGCCATGCGACAAATTCATCCCCAACACCACATCATCTTTCTGCAAGGTCGACATATACACGGCCACATTCGCCGAAGTCCCCGAATGCGCCTGCACGTTAGCGTGCTCCGCCCCAAATAATTCCTTCGCCCGGTCAATCGCCAACTGCTCCACTTTATCTGCGTACTCGCATCCGCCGTAATACCGTTTGCCCGGATACCCCTCGGCATACTTGTTTGTGAAAATCGACCCCATTGCCTCCAGAACCGCCTCCGAAACAAGGTTCTCCGATGGAATCAACTCCAATCCCGTCGCTTGCCGCTGCGCCTCTTCTCTCAACAACTCCGCAATCGGCGGGTCCACCGCGTCCAGCGGCCTCTGCATCCGTTCATTCGCTTCCGTAGTCATCTCAGTGTCCTGTCGATCTTCTTCAACGCGTCTCAATGCATCAATCGAAGAGCGCACACATCTTACCTCGCCCTCGCCCATTCCGCGAAGCCAAGACGCGCGCCGGTAGTGGGTCAGTTTCCGATTGGCCGACCAACCAGGCAGTTGCGATATTTTGGAGGTACCCTTAATCCGCAGGGTGAAGTTCGCGGGTAGCGACGCTCGTACCTGGGTCGAGCCTAGATCGCGTCGAACAGAAGTAGGGCCCACCCCGAATCCAGGAATGCGAACTGCTGTACCGGTCACCGGTCCAGCTTGGACGAAAAGAGAGAACGCATGTTCATCAATTCGCGTCTCGGCCTTTTTCTTCTGCTCCCCTTGCTTTGCACGCCTCAAGTTTCCGCTCGCCAGTCTCCGTCGCCGACCTCTCCCGGCGACGGCGAAATCCATCTGGATGTGGTCGTTACTCGGAAATCCGGCCCGCCAGTGACCGGCCTTCAGCAGCAAGATTTCACGCTGTTCGACAACAAAGCTTCGCAGCCCATCACTTCCTTCCGCGCCGTGGACGGCAGACAAGCCCCTATTGAGGTCGTTATCGTTGTGGACGCTGTTAACACGGGTCCGCAGAGCGTCGCTTACGAGCGCGAGCAAATCGACAAATTACTCCGCGTCGACGGAGGTCACCTTGCTTACCCCACCTCCCTCGCCATCTTTACGGACACAGGCACCCCAGTTCAGGGTAACTTCTCCGCCGACGGGAATGCGCTGAGTGCCGCCCTCGAGAAGTACTCCATCGGCCTCCGCGATATCACCCGTGCCGCCGGTTTCTACGGTGCCGACGAGCGCCTCCAGCTCTCCCTCAAGGCCCTGAACGACATTGCAGCCCGCGAAGCCTCCCGCCCCGGCCGCAAAATTATTCTCTGGGTATCTCCCGGCTGGCCGATCCTCTCCGGGCCGAACGTTGAGATTAGCCAAAAGCAACAGCAGCATATCTTCGATTATGTTGTCGGTCTTTCCTCCATATTGGCGCGGGGCCACATCACTCTCTACAGTATCGATCCTCTAGGCTCCGCCGACGCCGCTGGCCCGCGAACTTTCTACTGGAAGAGTTTCCTCAAAGGGGTTAGCAAACCGAACCAAGTCCTGCCAGGCAACTTGGCGCTGGAAGTAATCGCTACCCAGTCGGGCGGTGTTGCTCTCAGCTCCAGCAATGACGTCGCTGGCCTCCTTCGTAAATGCCTCGCGGATACCGGCGCCTACTACGAGCTCACCTTCGATCCAGCCATTCCTGATCAACCCAACGAATACCACCATTTGGAAATACGTCTCGCGCAACCCGGGCTGACGGCGCGCACTCGGCAGGGGTATTACTCGCAAATTGAACGAGCCGGGAGGCTGACGGCTCAGTCCTCGGTGCCTGGTTGGGAGGATGACGCGCCAGGACATAAATCGGCCCCAGAGAGTGAGCCTCCGGGAAAAACAGGGGAAGATTCCTCTCATGCGGATGCGCATCCATACTTTGATGAACCGTTCGCAAAGCTGGTCGACCGCATCCCCGAACTGAAGGCCCTTCAGCCTGCACCGGATCAGGAGGAGCTGCCAGTGATCCTGCAGAAGATGGGCAGGAAGGTGGACGATTTCGTCCGCGACATTGGTGACTTAATCGCAGACGAGGAGGTGACACAGGAAAAGTTGAATGCGGACGGAAAGATCAAGTCGAAGGAGCGCGTTCAAGACGAATATTTGATCCTTCATCACGGCTATGAATGGGGCGCAAGCTCGGAATATCGAATGGACGAAACGGGGAATCGACTGGGCCCGATAGGCCTGGAAAAGGGCTATCTGCTGACCTCTGGCTTCGCGTTAGGCTGTATCAGTTTCTCGACTGTCGCGCAGGCACAGTCGGAGTTCCGCCTTCTAGGCGAAGAAAATATTGACTCACGAGAAACGTATGTTTTGGGGTTTGCCCAGCGACCCGGCGCAGCCACTTTCACAACCACCATCAGGGGCACCGGGGCCGCGGACGTACATATGCTGACGCAGGGAATCTTGTGGGTGGATAAGAACAGCCTCCAAATCATCCGAATGCGGACCGATCTGCTCACGCCGAGCAAGGAAATTCGACTCGATCAGGACACCACAGAAGTGGCGTTCGGCGAAGTGAAACTACCAGACGTTCCAGATCCTCTGTGGCTGCCCAGCAACGTAGATGTATACATGAAAATTGACGAGCGAAAATTCCGCAACGTGCACCACTATACGAACTATCGGCATTATCGAGTGTCCGTCAAGATTGGGGCTCCGCAATAGTCTCAAGTCTGATTGACGCCGTTACCGGAAACTAACCGACTACTCGCGCCCTCACGGAGGGCGCCTATCTCGTAACCGCGTTCAATCAGGGATATTACTGGCTTCTGCTAGCGAGACGGGCAAGCGGCGACTGCCGCGTCACCAGCCGGAAAAAGAGGCGATGACTGACCGAGAGGCACGCTGCCCCTTACTGGCCTTTCTGCTCGCCGCCCATCTCTGCCTGTTCTGGAGGTTTTTGCCAAGTAGAATCGGGGTTGTATTCCTTCATCGCTTTACCGACGGCCTCGGTCTTCTTGCCAAGATCCTTCTGATAAACGACGCCATCGGGTCCAACGACAAATGTCATCACGCCGGAGGATCGGTATTCCGCAGGATACGCCACGAACGCGAAGCCTTCGGTCATTTTCCCGTTTACGACGTAGCTCTTCGCGCCGCCCGGCGCATTTTTCCCCTGACTCGTCAGGACGTGGAAAAGGTAGCCCCGGTAAGGAGTCGGAGGACCGTCCTGGCCCTTCACATAGCCTTCCGCAACCGCTGCGGCCACCAGCGGCCCGATCGGGCTCTGCGGCTCGCTTGCTGAGGCTTTCCAATAGAGCCCATCGTGCTGCCCGTCTTGACTAAAGATTCTTTGCGCGTACTCGCTGTGCTGGCTGGCGAAGTACTCTTTCTGCGCGGCCGCGAGCTCCTGGCAAATGCGAATAGCCGATAGCTCATTGCGGCCCACCCTGCGATAGAGAATCTCTCTTTTGCCCGCCTCGGTGTCGAAATACCACGCATTGCCTTTGTTCTTCAACGGAATAGGCGCCGGCCAGTTCATCGCGCCGATATACAACCTCGTGTTGCCGTCGGGTTCCTTCACCAGCCGGTGCATTTCCTGGTATTTCTCCACGAAGTTGGCGTGCGCCTCTTTGTCTTCGACATCGTCGCCCGAATAGACGATCTGCTTTGCGTCCGGCCCGAGGACTTCCAGCATGGCTTTCTCGTCATGGCTTTGCATCGCGCTGACGAGCGCTTTCGCCGCGTCCTCCGCCGATGAAAATGTCTTTTGCCCGCGCTGCTGCGCAACGGAACTGGTGGAAAGGCACGCCGTCAGAAGGAGGGCAGCCGCAGCCAGTTTAGACAAAGTGGCTCCGTGAGATTTGCCGAGGTTCCGCTTCATTCGCCGCATATCGCTCTTCTCCATTTCCAAATTTTGCCGACTGCCGGGACCAGTACGAAACATTTTCAAGTCTCGAACTCAAGTGTCGAGATGGGTGATGGGATTAATGACGGCCGCCGCCTCCTCTGCCGCCACCACCGCCATGGAAACCTCCGCCGCCGAAGCTTGCGCTTCCGCGCGACGAAAAGCTCCTCGTCTCTCCCCCGCGGCCGTAGCCACTGAAGCCACCCGAGCGCGTGCCGCTTTGACCGCGCGCTTCGCCGTACCCTCGAGCGGCACGATTGTCACCGTTGAAAGGCCTCGCCCCTCCGCCCGGACGGTCGAAACCTCTGCCGCCTCTGGCGTCGAATCCCCCACGCCCGCCGCCCCGGTTAAAATTATTGCGGTCGTAAAACGTTCTGCTGCGGGAGTAATACCGGCCACGATTGTAAAGCGCGTAGTGGTTGTGCCAATCGAAGCCCCAGTGGCCCCATCCCCATCCAAAGCCCCCGAAAAAGCCGATGCCGAAACCGAGGCCGAACGACAGGAAAGGCCCGTCATACCAAATCCCGGGATAGGGGTACCACCCCGGCCACGCCACGATCGGACCGCCGTAAACCAACCACGGATCATACGCGGGGACGTAAACAACCTCTGGGTCCGTCGGTTCGATGACGATGTTCGAATCTTGCGTCTCCACTCTTTGCTGCTCCGTGTCCTTCAGATTGCCTGATTGTTGCGCACGCCGGCGCATCACCTGCACGGCGTCCATCACGTCTTGCTGCTGGTTGTAATAAGCGTCGCCCAGCGATGAAGTCCAGGAGAGGTTCTTGTCCATATTTCCAAGGACAGACGGAAATGCGGTGAGCGCCTTGACGCTCGGGTCCCATGGCTGCTGATCCACCGTTTTACCAAGCGCTTCGCCCTTCAAATCCGGGTGGGCTTGCACCCATCGGTCGGCCTCCACCACTTGCTCGGGAAACGTGGATGCCGCCAGGATCTGCGCCACAAGCGAATCCGGATACAGCGCAATCGGAGCCACCAACTGTTGCAGCTGCTCGGGAGTCTGTTGGGTGTACTGCGGCTGCTGCGGCGATTGCTCCGTGGCTTGCGCGGGAGCGCCTTGGCACGCTGGCAGGTTCTGAGGAGAAGCGGCAAACAACAGCGCCAGCGATAACAGCGAAACCAGGACCTGTTTCCCCAACCGAGGCCCTGGCACACCCTTGGCAGGTGCCGGAATGTTCATGTCGTAGACCCTCCTCTACCCCTTCAGGGCGTGAGCCCTCTGCTAAGTAGATGCTCTAGCATGCCTTCGAGACACCTTCTTATTTTTCAGATCTTCGTCCTGCACCTGGGGTCGCCCCATCCACGCCACTTCACCCTCGGTCCATCTCTCGCGAATCCGTTGTAGGGGCGCAGCACGTCTGCGCCCAGCTCGCCCGCCCGCTTCAATCCATAGCGTTCTCTCGCTGCAAAGCCAGCCCGACGCGAAACTGTCTTCCACAAGAGCATCACTTTGCAATTGACAAACGCTTATCCCTCGCGTACCGTAATTTTCAGGTAATATCGCGACTTCCCGTTCGGTACCGCCAGCATCTTTGCTGGCGTTTTGCTTTTAGGTGAGACAGGCTTTCAGCCTGTCTTCCTCGCTGTCAAATTTGCCACAGTCGCCCCGAGATCGCCGCGACAAAAAAGTTAGCCGGCGCACGCCCCTCCCAAACGTGCCAAATTTCGATCGAGATTGCACAATTTCGGAATCTTAACCCCTTTACAATCAACGCTTACAGAAGATCGCCGCAAGTGTTGATTCTAAAAGGCTTACAGAATACTTAAGTCCCGTAAATGCAACACTTACAAGAAAGCGCAGGGGTGCAGGCAGCTAACGCTACGGACCGGTCGCATCCCTGACAGAACATAGAAGCACCAATGCCGACGCCATCCGGGAATACCAGGCGCATGGCGAGGAATACGAGGCGCATATAGCGCGCGCCAGAGGATGCCCGGCCTATCGCCGTGTCGAACCTCCTTAATGAGCGACCCCCGTCCGAGGCCAGAAACAGCGTCAGCTACCCTCCATTCGAGTTACTAAATCTTCCAAATATCGCAAATTGCTGATCTCAAAAGGCTTTGCTTTCGATTCTACGTCGAGATAGGCTCCTCCGCTGGTTCAACGAACCTCGAGAGGCCTAGTCTATGACTCTGTTCCGCCGCAGTGCCGCGCTATTAATCCTCACGGCCACGCTTGTTAGTGCCACTTCCTTCGCACAGAAGGATGCCAAGGACCCTGCCGACCTGGAACGCAAGGTCGACCAGGTCTTCGCAACCTACGACAAGACCGATTCGCCGGGCTGCGCGCTCGGCGTCGTTCGTGACGGCAACTTCATCTATCAAAAAGGCTTTGGCATGGCCAGCCTTGAACTGGGCGTTCCTCTGACGCCTCAGTCCGTCTTTTACATGGGCAGCGTCTCGAAGCAGTTCACCGCTGCCACCGTCGTTCTCGCCGCCGAGCAAGGCTTTCTCTCGCTCGATGACGACGTCCACAAATACGTCCCCGAGCTTCCTTCCTACGGCAAGCCCATCACGCTGCGCGAAATGCTCCACCACACCAGCGGCCTTCGCGACATCCTCGGTTTGCTCCTGCTCGCGGGCCGCAACTTCGAGGACGTCCATCCCACGGCCGAGCTGCTGGATCTCCTCTCCCGCCAAAAAGCCCTCAACTACGCGCCCGGCGACGAATTCCTCTACAGCAACACAAACTACTTCCTGATGAGCGTCATCATCCGCCGCGCTACCGGCAAACCCATGTCGCAGTTCGCCGATGAGAACATCTTCAACCCGCTCGGCATGACCCACACGCGCTTCTACGATGACCACAGCGTCGTCGTGCCCGGTCGCGTCCCGGCCTACGAGCCGCGACCGACCGGCGGCTACCGCATCGACTGGTCCACCAACTTCGACAAGATCGGCGATGGCGGCCTGATGAGCAGCGTCGACGATCTTCTTCTCTGGGATCGCAACTTTTACGACAACAAACTCGGCAAAGGCACTCTGCTGAAGGAGATCCAAACGCGCGGTTTTCTCAACAGCGGTAAGCAAATCGATTACGCTCTCGGCCTGTTCATCAGCACCTATCGAGGACTCCCCATCGTCGAGCACGGCGGCGCTCTCTTCGGCTATCGCACCGAGCTGCTCCGTTTCCCTCAGCAGAAATTCTCCGTCATCACGTTGTGCAACGTAGGCACGAGCAGTCCGCGACGCCTGGCGAATCAGGTCGCCGATATTTATCTCGATGGCCAACTCGCTCCCGAGCAGCACGCCGCTGCGTCAGCGCAAGCCGATCCTCAACCTTTCGTCGGTAAGTATCGAGACCTGCAATCGCATTCCGTTCTCGATATTTCCGTTCTCGACGGTGACTTGTCTATTTATGGAATCCACTTTAGGCCCGTTGGACCAAGCCATTTCACCGCCGCGGAAGGCGCAGACCTGAACTTTGACGCGCGCAACAGCGCAACGATGCGCGTCACCCTGAGTCTCGGGGATAGCGCGCCGCAAGTACTGGAGAGGTTTCAGTCGGTCGAGCCGTCGGCGGAAGCCCTCGCTCAATATGCCGGCGAGTACAAGAGCAGCGAACTGGAAGCGACTTACCGCTTCGCCGTCAAGGACGGCAAGCTCACCTTGGCCACCAATTGGCAGGATCCCGCTGTCTTGAATCCCACAGTGCGCGACGAGTTCGACGGGCCAAACGGCGTTTCCCTCGTGTTCCGCCGCGACTCTTCCGGCAAGGTCACCGGCTTGGATCTCTTCGCCGGCCGTGTAAGGAACATCTCCTTCGCCAGGAGCGCCGCATCGTCCACGAAGTGAGGATCCCTGATTGTCCTTTGCCGGGAGCATACGGAAGCAAGTTGCTCACGTCTTCGCGGCGTGGCGTTCACGCAAAGCGCTCGCCCGGAATGGTATAGTGGCCGCCATTCTTCCAGAACCACTGGAGGTCCACACGGCATGCCTGCCCTGAGCGAATCTAAAGACACTCGGCGATCCCGCGGAAGATTTCCACGCATGACTCTTCACTGTTGCTTATTCGGAGTTATCGCGTCGATTTTGGCGTGTGCTTTTTTGCCAGCAGTTTTCGCGCAGGATCAAAACCCTCTCGCGAACGATCCCAACGCTTCGAAGCTTGGGGAGTTTCAGTTTCGCTCCAACTGCGCGTTCTGCCATGGGCTCGGAGCGCGCGGCGGCGGGCGCGGTCCGGACTTGACGCGCGCGCAGAAGCGCCACGGAAATTCGGATGGCGAATTGTTTCGCACCATTAACGAAGGCGTGCCCCGGACGGCGATGCCGCCGAATGGCGCGACGCAGCAAGGCGTGGGAATGACCGATACGGAAATCTGGCAGGTGATTGCCTACATTCGCAGTGTGCAAGTGAAAGCGCCGACGCAACCTCTCGGCGATGCGGTACACGGCAAACAACTATTTTATGGCGCGGCGGCTTGCTCCACGTGTCACATGATCGAAGGGAAGGGCGGGCGCCTGGGACCCGATTTAACGAGCACCGGCTCCGCCCGGTCGATGGATTACCTGGTAGAGTCCGTGCGCAAACCGAGCCAGCGGCTGGCGCAGGGTATTTCTGAAGCGATGAAAGAGTTTTCGCAGGAATATGAAACCGTGAGAGTCGAAACTGCGGATGGCCAGAAATTTATCGGTGTTGTTTTGAATGAAGACCATTTCACTTTGCAGATGATGGACATGGGCGAGCATCTTCACCTGTTCGAGAAAGACAAGCTGCACTCTTATGAGAAGTCGCGTGAATCTCTCATGCCTGCTTACGACCAAAAACTGTTGCCCGATAAAGATTTGCAGGACATCATCGCGTTTATGCTTACTGTGGACGAACCGGCGTCGAGTGATCGATGAACAAGTGGAAAAAACATGAAAATACGCTCTTTCGATAGTGCGACGGCAGAGATGTCGCTAACACGTGAGGAGCTAATCGCAATCAACAATGCTTTGAACGAAGTCTGTAACGGGATCGAGCTTCAGGGCGAGTTTGATACGCGCATGGGGTGTAGCGTTGAAGAGGCTAGAGAAATCCTGCGCATTACTAACACACTGATATCGAAAATGCAGTCCTCGCACTAGCGGCTTCTGAACTGGGGTGGCGATTATGGTGAGATTTAGCGCTGCAAAACTGGTTTTGTTTATCTTATTGTTCGCGCTGCCCTCGTGCGCGCAAGTGACGCCGCAGCGTCTGCTGGATTCGGCGAAGGAGCCGCAGAATTGGCTGATGTATTCGGGGGATTACTCGGGGCATCGATTCAGTGCGCTTGAGCAAATCAATACGTCCAATGCGGGTTCGCTCGTGCCCAAGTGGGCTTACCAGACCATGGCTGGCGGCAAGTTTGAAACTACACCCCTGGTCGTTGACGGGATTCTTTACGCGACAGGTCAGGACGACCGCGCGTTTGCGCTTGATGCGAAATCGGGGCGGCCCATTTGGCAATATCAGCGGGCGCTTCCGGCGGATGTTCGTCCTTGTTGCGGGCGCGTGAATCGCGGGCTGGCGATTCTCGGCGACAAGGTGTTTTTTGGAACGCTCGATACGCACGTGGTCGCGCTGGATGCGAAGACCGGCAATGTGATTTGGGATGTCGCCGCGTTTGACTATCGCAAAGGCTACAGCATCACGCTTGCGCCACTGGCCATCAAGAATCTCGTGATCGTCGGCGTGTCGGGTGGCGAGTACGGTATTCGCGGGTTTATCGACGCATATGACGCGAACACCGGCCAACGCAAATGGCGTTTCTACACGGTTCCTGGTCCAGGCGAGGCGGGGCATGACACGTGGGAAGGTGATTCCTGGAAAATTGGAGGGGCGCCTGCTTGGATTACCGGCTCCTACGATCCGGCGACCAACCTGACGTTTTGGACGACCGGGAATCCTTCGCCGAGCAATCGCGGTGAAGGACGCGCTGGCGACAATCTTTACAGCAATTCGTTACTGGCGCTCGATCCCGACACAGGAAAACTGAA
>DASXMM010000280.1:0-3583 GCA_036495665.1 Candidatus Acidiferrum sp.
CATCGCTTCTTTCGTTTCGTCAGGGATAGGAACATCTGCGATAGCGGCGGCATTATCGATCATCTCTTTGGTGATTTTCGTCGCGCCCTGCGACTGCGCTTGCCCCCAAAGCACGCCGGGAAGCAGCGTCCCGCCTAACCCCAATCCCGAACACACGCTTACGAACCGTCTGCGGTCCAGCATCAGCTTCTCTCCTTGGTACATTACCGGCGCGCGATTGTAATACAGGTCGGGGCTTCCATTGCCGGGTTGATTGGATTATCGGCCTTTGCGAAAGGTGCCCTAAAAAAAGCGTCCGGCGGAGAATTCCGCCCGGACGCTCTTAAGTCATCTTCCCAGCCTTTGACAGCTTAATTTTCGTTGCTAGCGCACAATCAGGAACTCTCCTCTCGACTCCGGTCAACCATAAAGTCGAAGAAAGGAGCACGCCAAGCGAGCGCAGGAATGCTCTTTATTTTCTTTCGATTCGCTTGTGCTGATACGATAAAATGCACATTATCGCCGCTGCCGCGGCGCAACCAATTCTGTTGACGGAGGAATTTCATAGTGCGCCAATCTCCTATAAAGATCTGGGCCGGTACACGCAAGGGCGCGTTCGCGTTCACGTCGAAAGACCGCAAGAAGTGGGACTGCGCCGGCCCATTTTTCGCTGGTCAGGAGGTGCACCATGTTGCGCAGGATCCGCGCGACCCAAAGCGTCACTACGCAGCTGTAGGAAACGCGTGGTTCGGGCCGCATCTTCACGCAAGCAAAGACAACGGTAAATCATGGCTAATCTCCGAAAAAGGCCTCGAGGTAAAAGGCATCACCGCAAAATCGTGGGCCGTCACTGAGAAAGGCATGGAGCTGAAAGACATCCCGGACGCTCCGCTGAAGCGCATTTGGCACATCGCGCCCGGCGCGGCGGACGAACCTGGCGCCGTTTATCTCGGCGCTGATCCCGGCGTGCTCTTTCGCAGCGGCGACAATGGCGCGACATGGGAAATGGTTGCGGGCTTGTGCAATCACCCGACGCGCGAAAAATGGAACCCGGGCGCCGGAGGCATGATGGTCCACTCGATTCAATGCCTCGGCAAGGGCCGGCTCATCGTTGGTATTTCCGCTGCAGGCGCATTTCGTTCGAACGACGGCGCCAAAACCTGGTCGCCGTTCAACGGCGACGTGCTTGTCGACTTTGCGCCGGAGAAATTTCCTGAAGTAGGCCAGTGCGTTCACAAACTGAAAGCGCATCCGCGCAACACGGAGGCGCTCTATCAGCAAAATCATTGTGGTGTTTACAGCGCGGATTTTGGCGGTGAGAAGTGGACCGACATCTCGAAAGGGCTTCCCTCGCGCTTTGGCTTCGGTTTAGCGGTGCCTGCAGCTGAAAAAGACACACTGTTCACAATCCCGATTCATTCGCCCGAGGAACGCTATGTTCCTCAAGGCAAGCTTCGCGTTGCGCGCAGCCGCAATGGCGGAAAAACGTGGAAGCTACTGACCAAAGGCTTGCCCCAGTCGGATGCCTACGACCTTATTCTGCGCGAGGCGATGACTTCCGACGATCGCGACCCCGCCGGTGTGTACTTTGGTACGGCTGGTGGAACGCTCTTTCACACGCGCGACGCGGGTGACTCTTGGCATGTTCTGTCGGCGCATCTCCCGCCAATCTATTCGGTCACAGCCGCGTTGCACTGATACGACTCAACGAGCGCACGGCGTTGTGTCGGACACGCTTCCAGAATTTGCTCGACTCAAATTCTACTTCTCGAGTGCGAACGCTACGTACACGCCACCGGAAGGGGACTTGGGATCCTTGCCGCCTCCCGCGGCTATTACAACGTACTGGCGCCCACTCACCGCGTACGTCGCCGGAGTCGCGTTCCCAGAAAAGGGAAGCGTCGCCTCCCACAGCAACTCGCCCGTAGCTTCATCGAACGCGCGAAATTTCTTGTCGAAGTCACTCGCCCCGATGAAGACGAGGCCTCCCGCCGTCACAACCGGTCCTCCATAATTTTCGGTGCCCGTGTTCTTCAGCCCATGCGCGGCAAGCTCGGGATATTCGCCGAGATTTATTTTCCAGACGTACTCGCCAGTGTTCAAATTGATCGCGTTCAGACTGCCCCACGGCGGCGCAATCGCCGGGTAGCCCTCCGGATCCAAAAATTTGTGATAACCCGTAAAGCGATACTTCATATCGCGAGGCGCAGGCTCCGAACTCGGCATCTCCTTGGACTTCCCGCTCACAAGAAAATCGATCAGCGCGTAAAGCTGGCCGTCATCGAAAATGGTAAACGCAGGCATTCGTCCTTTGCCATTTCGAATCGTTGCACCAATCTGCTGCGGCGACAATCGGTCTCCAACGCCCACGAGCGAAGGCATCCCAGGCGGCGAGCCGGTCATCTTCTCGCCATGGCAAGCGCTGCATTGGCTCAAGTAAAGAGCTTTGGGACCGCTTTCTGGCGTGTTTGGCGCCAGTGCGCCCGTCCAGGCCATTTCGTTTGCGTTCACATAAAGAATCGCAGTCTGCGGATCGACTGCTGAGCCACCCCACTCGGCGCCGCCGTCAAACCCCGGAAAAATCACCGTGTCTTTCCCCACGCTAAACGGCACGAATTGCCCTTCGCTGCGAAATTTCCGGAAGCGCTCAACGGCCCACTGGTGCGCTTCCGGCGTGCGGTTCGTCAGCATTTCCTCGCTGAGAAATTGCCGCGCGAATGGCGCCGGTTTGGTCGGCAACGGTTGTTCGCTGGCGGCAACTTCGCCTGGCACATCGCTCGGCGGATATTTTCGGTATTCGACGGGAAAAAGCGGCTTACCGCTCACGCGATCAAACAAATAAACGAAGCCCTGCTTCGTCGTCTGCGCTACAGCATCGACTTCTTTGCCGTCGCGATTCACAGTGACCAGCGTAGGTGGCGACGGGAAATCGCGGTCCCACAAATCGTGCCTTACTCCTTGAAAATGCCAGAGCCTTTCGCCAGTTTCCGCATTTAACGCAATCAGGCAGTTCGCAAACAAATCGTCACCCAGACGGTCGCCGCCATAAAAATCAAACGCCGCCGAACCCGTCGGCACATAAACAATCCCGCGCTTCGTATCCACCGCCATACCAGCCCAGTTATTCGCAGCCCCGCTGGAAGTCCACGCATCCTTCGGCCATGTCTCGTAGCCAAATTCGCCGGGATGCGGAATGGTATGAAACGACCATCGCAATTTCCCGGAGCGCACGTCGTAAGCGCGCACGTCTCCCGGCGCCGCCGGCAAAGTCTCAGGATTTCGGCCGCCCACAATAACCACATCTTTGTAGACAATCCCCGGGCTCGTCAAGGCCACCGACTGCTTCTCGGGCGAGCGCCCAAGATCGCCGCGAAGGTCAATCCTGCCGTCGTGCCCAAACGTCGCAATCGGCTTCCCGGTGGCCGCGTCCAGCGCATACAGAAAATTCATGACCCCGACGAGAACGCGCTTGTCCTTCTCACTCGACCAAAAAGCCAGTCCACGATCTGGTTGCGTGCCCTTAATCCCGGAATCAAATTTCCACAAAAGCTTGCCGCTCGCGGCGTCCAGCGAGAAAACTTTCTGCGTCGGCGTGATTCCATAC
>DASXMM010000281.1:0-6070 GCA_036495665.1 Candidatus Acidiferrum sp.
TCCTTCGGTTGCAGTGCCAAAATGTCTTTGACGGTCTCGTCGACCCATTCGCGCATCTCTTCGGCAGGAATGGGCTTTCGCGTGTAGCTGCTGTTCCAGCCGGCGATGTTGAAAGCCAATGGAGCGGAAGCTCCTTCCTTCGCAAACTGCATCAAGTCGAACGTCTTACGCCATTTTTGCAGACGCTTGCGCTCTTCTTCGGTTGCAGATAGGGCGTGTTCCAGGTAGGCGGTTTCCGGAACGACATATCCGACGAGCCTCCGGTCGCCCGGCGCGATTTCGCGAGAAATGACTGCCGCATTGCGCACACCCGGATGCTCGCGGAGTACAGCGGCCATTTCACTTGGCGTCATTACGATCGCCCCGGGAAAGAAGTTCTGCGAGTTCTTTGCGGTTCACTTTTCCGTTTGCATTGAGCGGGATCGACTCGATGTGATGGACCATCGACGGCACCATGTGACTCGGCAGCCGCTTTTTGATTTGCGTTTCCAGCGCCGGATCGTCGGCTCCCAAGCGCCCGCAAACAAACGCCACAATTCCGCTGGCGGAACCGTGTTCGACAGACCACGCAATAACGGCGACGGAGTCCGTCTCGTAAACTTCGCTCAAGTGCGCTTCGATCTCTTCCAGCTCCACACGCAAACCAAGCACCTTCGCCTGGTTGTCGATGCGCCCGAGGTGATGGAAAACACCGGACGTGTCGCGATTGGCGAGGTCACCCATGCGACTGCATCGCTTCGATAAAGTGCGCCACGGCGCTCGCGGGAATCATCACGCCCTTGGGAATGCCTGTCGTGCCTGACGTAAAGATGATGTAAGCCGTATGGTCCGGCGGAACTTCGACAGGCTTGTCGGAAGAATCGAAGACCGGTAGCGCATCGGGTCCGGAAATGGTGATTTTCCTGCCGTCTTCTAGCTGGCGATCCGAAGACTCGGGAATTCCCGGTACAAGAATGTTTCGCGGGCTCCGGCCAAGAACTCGATCGGTCAGCAGCGCGAGGCCGCTTTCTTCAATGATCAACGCGTCGAGCTCGATGCGTTCAAGATCCTGTAGGAGGCGCTCCTCGGGATATTTCGGGCTTAGCGGAATGTAAGTTCCACCCGCCCAACAGGTACCAAGAATGCCGAGGTAAGTTTCGGCAGTCCGCGAAGCGAGTATGCCCACACGGGGCGCGTCGGATTGAGAATGTGTGCGCAGCCAGCGTGCGATAGGCTGAACACGTTCGCGTAACGCCGAGTATGTGAATAGCGTCTCTCCAACAGCGAGGGCGAAAGTCTCCGGGCGAGCGATGGAGCTTTCGTAAAAGGGATAAACGAGGCTGAATTGCACGATTATTGTTCTCTGCCCGAGAAAGCTCGAGAAAACTCGATAGAAAAGGATACCAGAGGAGCTTCGGTCCACGGGCGGGCAGGCAAACGATGGGTGTTGGAAAGGGCAACCAAGACTTTGAGAACATCGGACATTAAGCTCATCACTGGAGCGTCTGAGTCTTCAATCCCGCACATCCGGGGGCAACCCGCCCTAGCAGTTGAACTGGAGAGCAAGAAAGTTCATTGTTGAGTGCGGTTACATCGGCGCGAAGCAGAGAAAGCGAGCTTTTCAATGGCTGACCAAGAAGTGGACCTGAACAAGAAATACGACGCCGTGATCATCGGATCGGGCGCCGCTGGAGGAATGGCGGCGCACGTTCTCACCACTCATGGGCTGCAAGTCTTGCTTCTCGAAGCGGGAAAGAAACTGAACATCGAACAGGAATTGCGTTCGATGGAATGGCCTTACGACAACGCTCATCGCGGTGCCGCGCCACCGGATACGCATTCTCTCTCCTTTAATGAGTACACCATTCGAAGGCCGCCGTACGGCCCGGGCTTCGAAAAATCAAAACACCTCAAGAGTTACGTCGGAAACACCGACTACGTGCAGAATATTTTGGTCGATGAACGGGAAAATCCGTTTACCGGCACGAATTACGCGTGGGTTCGCGCGCGGTGCCTCGGGGGTAAAACAAATATCTGGGGGCGCCTCGCGCTGCGGCTTTCCGACTACGACTTCAAAGCTAAAGACCGCGACGGATTCGGCGAAAACTGGCCGATCAGCTATAGCGACATCGCGCCTTACTACGACAAAGTGGATTTGTACCTGGGCATCACCGGCGTAAAGGAAAATCTTCCCTACCTTCCCGACAGTATTTTTCAGCGACCCACCAAATTGAATTGCGCCGAGGTTACGCTCAAGCAGGGCTTGCAGAAGATGGGGCGAGTTTTGACGCAGTATCGCGCGGGCGTCACCACCGACGGCCTGAAGCACAATAAATATCGCAGCCGCTGTTATGGCCGCGGAGCTTGCGAGCGCAAAGGTGGATGCGATATTCACGCGGCCTTTGACTCGCCGACGGGTCTGATTTATCCAGCGATGGACACGGGCAATTTGACGCTGCGCACCGATTCCGTCGCGCGCGAAATAACCGTTGATCCGCAGACGGGCAAAGCCAGTGGCGTACACTTTACCGATTCGCGCACGATGAAGGACTACACGGTGCGCGCGAAAGTCGTAGTCCTCGCAGCTTCCACACTGGAATCGGCGAGGCTCCTCCTGCTTTCGAAGTCGCGGCTCTACCCGAACGGATTGGCGAATTCAAGCGGCCACGTCGGCCACAATTTTTGCGAACACGTCATGGGCCCAAGCGTCGCTGGTCAGGCGACAGACCTTGTGGGCAAGCCGCCGACGCTCGATGATGGCCGCCCCGGCGGATTTTACTTGACGAGATTCCGCAACCTCACCGAGAAGCATTCCAAGTTTATTCGCGGCTATGGCTTCGAAGGCGGCAGCGGCCACGCCATGTTTCCGAGAGGCACTGACATGCACGGGTTCGGCTCCTCTTTTAAAGAAGAGGTGCGAAAGAATCAGGGTTCTTACATCGGTATGGGTGCGTTCGGCGAAGTCCTGGCGCGCTATGAGAACTACGTCGATCTCGATCCGGCCGTGAAAGATAAGTGGGGCATTCCAGCGCTGCGTTTTCACTATAAATTCGGCGAAAACGAGCACCGCATGGCGGAAGACATGAAGGAAACCGCGCAGGAAATGTTTGAAGCCGCGGGGTTCAAGATTGTTCACGTAAGCGGGCGTGTGCTGACGGAAGGCTGGTCCATTCATGAGCTCGGAACGGCGCGCATGGGAAACGATCCGAAGACTTCGGTTCTGAATCAATTTCAGCAGTCACACGATGTGAAGAACTTGTTTGTGGTCGATGGCAGTGCTTTCGTGAATGCGAGTTGCCAGAATCCGACCTGGACAATTATGTCTTTGTGCTGGCGGTCCTGCGATTATCTGGCGGACGAACTCGGCAAGGGCAATCTGTAGAATTGAAGGAAGCGCGATCGCGAATACGGCGGTGTTGCGAGGAGGCACGATGTCCGCTAATGATCCAATCAATCTGAAACACGACCGCCGACAATGGTTGCAGACTTCCGCGGCGGTTCTAGGCGCGGCGGTGTTACCTTTGCCGGCGGCTGCTTCCGAGGCGCAAGCGGCGCAGGCAGCACCTTCACCAGCTCCGCAGCCTCAGGCCGCCGCGCCAAAGTCCGCGGCTCACTTCTTTACGCCCGCGCAGCACGCGCTCGTCGAAGAGTTGTCGGAGACGATCATTCCTGCTGACGCACATTCCGGCGGCGCGAAGGCTGCCCAAGTCTCGGACTTCATCGAAAAGACGCTGCGGGAGAGCACGGACGACGCCCAAAAGGAGCTGTGGCGCGAAGGACTCCGGCTGATGGAATCGATGAGCCAACATTACAATGGCAAATCCTTCGTCGCCGCCAGCCCCGCGGAAAGAGTCGCGGTTCTGACCGTCCTTTCCGACAACGATCACATGACCGACCTTCCCGAAGTCCGCTTTTTTATCGATCTAAAGCAACTGACCGTGCGCGGCTATTACACAAGCAAGATTGGGATTCACGACGAGCTCGAGTACAAAGGGAATCGCATTCTGCAGGAGTTTGTCGGTTGCGACGACCCCACGCCGCCATCCAAGTAAATCCACAGCATCGACGCAGCAATCCGGCGCCAAGCCAGCTTCGCGGGAATCCTGCCGCAGCCCACACGTACTAATAATAGGATGGGGCGTCAGAATACTGCCGGACCGGAAGCCCTTGCGGCGAGCCCCGTCTGGTAGTGTCCGGTTGCGGGACGTACATTCCCATATTCGGCCAACGAGCCTCGCCTTTGGTGCCGATAGTCTCCTGTAAGCGATTGACAAACCGAGGCTTTAGGCGAATTCTGTTGGGCAAGGGATTTGCGCCTAAGAAGAGCACAACATCATGGACATCCAAAGACCATCAAACGCAAGAGCCAAGAAAATCCGCCGGATTGCCTACGGCACCATCGCCCTAATCTTGTTAGTCGGCGTCACTTACGCCCTCTCCAAGCTGACGCCAGCCGCGCCGCAGGTGGATGCGGGGACGGTGTGGTCGGACACCGTGAAACGCGGGCCGATGCTGCGCGAAGTCCGGGGACTGGGCACCCTCGTACCAGAAGACATTCGATGGATCGCTGCGCAGACCGATGCGCACGTGGATAAATGGGTTTTGCGGCCACCAGCTGTCGTCAAGCCAGATTCCATCATCATGGAATTGAGTGATCCCACCGTAAAGAAAGATGCTGTCGACGCCGAATACCAGCTCAGGGGAGCCGAAGCGGATTACGACAACTTGAAAGTACAGGTTAACAGCGACTTGATGAGCCAGAAGGCCACGGAAGCGTCGGTTCGGAGCGACTACGAGCAGGCGAAAATCAACCATGACGTGAAACTGAAGCTGGTGAAGGAAGGGTTGGAACCAGAGCTAAACGAGAGAATAACAAGGGTACAGGAGGAGCAACTCGCCATTCGTACGCAACTTGAGGGCGAGCGGACGAAGATTGCCACAGATTCGGCGGCTGCCCGGCTCGCCGCGCAACAGGCCAAAGTGGAACAGATGAAGGCTCTCTACCAGTTGAAGCAGAGCCAGCTCGAAGGGCTGCATGTGCGCGCCGGCATTGACGGAGTGCTGCAGATTTTGTCCGTGGACGTCGGCCAGCACGTGACGCCGGGATTGAACCTTGCGCGGGTGGCCGATCCGAAGAAGCTCCGCGCAGAAGTCAAAATCGCAGAGACGCAGGCAAAAGACGTGATACCTGGGCAAAAAGCCTCGATTGATACCCGCAATGGAATCGTCAACGGACACGTTTCGCGAGTCGACCCATCGGTGATCAACGGCACCGTGACAGTCGACGTGACCATCGATGATCCCCTTCCCCCGGGCGCCAGGCCCGATTTGAGCGTGGACGGCACCATCACTCTCGAAAACCTGAAGGACGTTCTCTACGTCGGCAGACCCGTGCACGGGCAAACCGACAGCACGATTGGCCTGTTTAAGCTGACGGAGGATGGCTCAGAGGCGACGCGCGTCAACGTAAAGCTGGGCCGCAGCTCTGTCAATACGATAGAAATCCTGGATGGGCTCAAAGTGGGCGACAAGGTGATTCTGTCCGACATGTCGGCCTGGGATGGTTTCGACCGCATCCGGCTGAAGTAACGTCGCTTCGGCGCCGGTGGCGCGCCCACTTCGCAAGTTTCTGAATTCAGTTTCTTTCGCTCCTTTGACAGAAGTTGTGCATTTCTTGCGGAGGCCCGGTGCAGACTCTCTGGCAAGACATTCGCTTCGGTTTGCGAATGCTGGCGAAGAATAAGGGTTTTACTGCAGTCGCCGTCGCCACGTTAGCTCTCGGCATCGGCGCAAACACCGCGATATTCAGCCTCGTCAACGCGGTCATGCTGCAATCCATTCCGGTCCGCCATCCCGAGCAGTTGGTTGTTCCGCGCTGGTCAGCTCGCGCGCACCCGCAAGATATAGGCTCGAGTAGCTACGGGGATTGCCAAAGGCCGGACTGGGGAGCAAAGTTTTCCGGTGGCTGCTCTTTTTCCTACCCGCTGTTCAAAGAAGTCCGCGATCAGAAAGAGCTCTTTTCCAGTGTTTCGGCTTTTGCCGGACCGGCAGAACTCGATATTAGCGGCAATGGTCCCGCCGCCATGGCCGA
>DASXMM010000282.1:0-10373 GCA_036495665.1 Candidatus Acidiferrum sp.
ACGTCGGGATCCATGCGGTGATTTTTGGAGTTGCTGACGACGGGGTATCCGGCGCGGGCAAAATCTTCCTCGGCCCCGCCGGCTACGCTGGAGTCGAGCGCGGAGAAGACGAAATCGCAATCGAGGCTGGGATCAAGACTCTTGACGACCAGGCTGCGGGCGGCTTCGGGGATAGGACCGTCGAGGTGCCAGCGCACGGCATCGGCATAGGTTTTGCCAGAAGAGCGTTCCGATGCAGCGACTTCCGTTAGCTCAAACCACGGATGATCAGCGAGAAGTTTTACGAGGCGCTGACCGACTAAGCCCGTTGCGCCCAAAACGCCTGCGCGCCACTTCTTTGCGGCATTGCCTGGGATGGGCGCTTCGGCGTGCCCAGACACGCCGCGCTTGTCGCCATTTTCGGGAGATTGTGCGCTCATGCCGCACCTCCGAATTGCGCGCGGGCATTTGGAGATTGCGGCAGGCCGATGCGCGTCCCTCTGACGTGCGGTTTAAATGTGTTGCGAATCCAGATGGTCATCTCGGTTTCGGCAGCAAGCGGCAGCACGTGTGGATGAAGTACTTTTGCACCACTCGCGGCTAGCGCGTGCGCTTCATCATAGCTCAGGTCGTGGAGAAGTTTGGCTTCGATGGAAGCGTGAGGGTTGGCGGTGTAAATGCCGTCCACGTCGGTCCAGATGACGAGTTCTTCAGCGTCGACGACGTGGGCAATGATGGCGCCGGAGAAATCGGAGCTGTTGCGGCCGAGCGTGGTGATGCGGCCGTCGGGCGTGGCGCCGATGAAGCCGGTTACGACTGGAACGAGGCGGGCTTCGAGCAGCGGGAGAAGAATGGCGCGGCCGCGCTCCTTTGTTTCTTCCAGATGCGGCTTCGCGTCGCGGAAGGTATCGCAGGTGAGGACGAAGTCGGAAGAGGAAACGGGGACGGCGGCGACGCCGGATTTTTCGAGAGCGGCGGCGAAGAGGCGCGCGCTGAAACGTTCGCCGAAGGAGGCGAGACGATCGGTGAGTTCGGCGCTGGCGGCGACCCGGCCGTCGAGCGGCACTTCGTGAAGAAGATCGCGGCTGAGAAGCTGAAGGCCGCGGCGGACGCGATCGTGATGCTCTTCGGCAAGATCGAGATCCTGAAGTACGTCGAGGTGGAGATGAACGATGCCTTCGGCTTCATTGCGCGCGTGAGAAAGTTTTCCTTCTGCGAGGATGCGGGAGATCGAGAGCAGACGATCGGTGACGCCCTTCATCGCGGAAACCACTACGACGACGTGGGCATCTCGCGCGGCGGCACGGACGAGACCCGCGGCGTGCAAGAGGCGCTCGGCACCGAGGAGCGAGGTGCCGCCGAACTTTAATGCGACGATATTTTGAGTGGAGCTTTCGGGCGATTCGTTGCCTGCGATCGTAAACCGGCCGTCGTTCGCAACGGCTGCGAAGGGATCTTCTACAGCCACTTTTTCTTGCGCGTATTCCGGGGTCATGACATCCGCTCCTGGTTTCCGCTGGAGCGTCTCTGGCGGGGGTTTAAAAGAAGAAACCCACCGCCAGGTTCGCTTCTGGCGGTGGGTTTGGAAACTTTTCTTAGTTTGCTAGTTTCTCCACGCGCCGGAAGCGAAAATAGTGGACTTCGCCTTAGTCGAGGTAGTCGACATGGACGTCGTCGTGGTAATTCGCTTCGTCGCGATGGAAATCATACCGAAAGAAAGAGTAGCACAGGTGAATCCGCTGGAAAAGAGAAGATTCATCAAAATTGCGATTGCATTCGGCGCCCCTGCTATGCCGGAACTTCGGAATTAAATAGCAGGCTGGAGCAGGTGAGGCCGGACTCGGCTTTTTGGAGTTCGGAGATGTCGAGTGGGGTGACGTGGAATCCTGCGGCTTCAATGCGGGCGCGCGTTCGCGGGAAAGAGGCGGGGAAAATAACTGTGTCGTTCAGAGCGAGGGCGTTGGCGGCGTGCGGCTCGGCGGGATCGACATCGATCCAGTTGTGGGAGGAAAAGGAAGACGGATCAAACCAGGCGCGGTTGGCGAGGAGCGTGTCGCGGCCGAGGTGGGTGACTGCGGATTTGAGATGGAGACAGCCTGTCACGGGGACGGGGATAACCTCGTAATGATAGGGCGCGAGGATGGCGGCTAGCTGGCGGATGCCTTCGAGGTTGCTGCGTTTTGTTAGGCCGACAAAAAGTTTGCGACCGATGCGCAGAATGTCGCCGCCTTCGACGGTGCCGGGCAACTGGACGTGATCGAGTTTGCGGAATTTGGTAATGGCTTCGGCGAGAGAGGCGGCTTCGGGGCGGCGCGATTCGGTGCCGAGCGGAAAAATGACGGCGAGTTCATCGAGGACGATGGCGGGATCCTCGACGAACATGGAATCGGGAAGATTTGGCTCGGCGGGAAGCGAAATAACGTGAACATTAAACTTTTCAAGAAGCTGTTCGTAGGCGTGATGCTGCGCTTGTGCAACCTTGAGATCGATCGTTTGGCGCGGGATGAAGCTTAGTTCGCAGTTTACGATCGCGGGGCTGACGGCGCGCGTGATGGCGGTGAGCATGATGGATCAGCGAGTTTACACGAGAATTCGGAGCAGGATGTGCGCGCGGGCGCGAAGAAAACGAAGACTACGTGCAGGCGCCGCGGGTGGTCCAATAACCCGGTGCGGATTCAATGATAATTTCGGTGTACCGGTTAGGGCCAGCGTGTCGTTTGCGCGAAATGAGAAATCATGAGCGTTGTGAGCGTGATGCCCGCGCCGAGAAGCATTCCAGCAAGGATCAGACCGACGACGCCTATGGGTATCCAGAAGCCTGAACGTGCCGGCGGAGGAGCCACGGTGAGAACCGGAGTGGCAGCCGCGGCGGTGGTGGCCAGCGCGCTCTCGGGAGCCGCTTCAGGTGTGTGTGGCGCACTGTTCACATCGGAGGCTTCGGACGGCACCACCAAGCAGTACCCTTTGCGTGGAATGGTCTCGATATAGAGAGGCTTGTCCGTGGAATCGCCGAGGACTTGGCGGAGCTTGTTTACGGTAGTGTTGACGTTAGCGTCGTAGTTGACGTGCGTATCGGCGGGCCAGAGGCGCTGGCGCAATTCTTCGCGGGTTACCACCTCGCCCGGCTTGTCGAGCAGAGCTACAAGGACTTGATACACCTTCCCCTGGAGCTTGATGCGCGAGCCATTCCTGGTAACTTCCTGCCGCTGCTGGTCAACCTGAAATGGACCAAAACGTACAAAACGAGGGCCTAAAAGGGGCTCGAAGTGCGATCGTTCTTCCATCCCAGTGTCCAGCGTTGGGATCATGTTCGGAGTCATACACCCCATCCTCTATAGGCATTAGACGCATAAAACGCCTGGGTGTTTACCTATGAAGACGGAATTTTCTGGAAAAAGGTTTCGTTTTTCTGGGCACCGTTGTGCTGTTGACTAATAAAGCCGCTAACCGAGAAGCGCTTCCTTACCTTAGGCAAACTGGGTCGCTGGAATCTTGAGAAAATATTGAGCTTTTTCGCCCGGATTTGAACACGTGTCCGCAAATGGGACGCTACGAACCTGCTAATTCGACGCGTTTGCCGCGTTCGTGGGCAATGTCATGACTTCCACGCTCGACGAGTATTGTTTGGAGCGGTAGATATGCTGGGTGGCTTTCTGGTAGTCGGACTCTTTTGCCTCAAAAATGTTGGGGACGAACTTTTGTGGGTTGCGGTCGTAAATGGGGAACCAGGTGCTTTGCACCTGGACCATGATGCGGTGGCCCTTTTTAAAAACGTGATCCGCGGTGTGCAGATCGATGGTGAAGGGAGTTACTTCGTTGGGCTTGAGGGCTTCGGGTTTTTCGAAGGAATTGTGGTAGCGTCCCCGAAAAATCTCGTCGGAAATCATTAATTCGTAGCCAGAAAGCTTCCAGTCATCCGCATATTTCTGCGGGTAGACATCAATCAATTTGACGACCCAATCGCTGTCGCTGCCGGTGGTGGAAGCGAAGAGCTTGGCGGTCACCTGGCCGGCAAGGGTGACGTCTTCGGTGAGATCGTCGGTTTGCCAGGTCAGAACGTCGGGGCGATTGTCGACGAAGCGCTGATCCTGCACTAACCAGGTATACCAACTGCCGGGATGATCCTCGGGGTAGGTCATGTCGATGGGGCGGTGGCGGTAGGGAACAGGATGGGCGGGATCGCTGATGTAGCTATCTGAGGCGTCGGCGGAATTGGTTTGCGGAGCTTCGAAGGAGAGCTTGCCGTTTTCGTGGAAATATAGGTTGCGGGTTTGCGCTTCGCGCGGGGGCCAGGAATCGAATTGCACCCAGTTGTTGCTGCCGGTTTGAAAAAGGAGCGCTTCCTTGAGCGGGAGTTCGCCTTTGTCTTTCAGCCAGTATTCGAACCACGGGACTTCGATTTTCTGCCGAAAATAAACGGATGTATCGCTGCCGAAAGGAATTTCGCCGAGCGATTTACCCGGACCGCCGCCCCAGCCGCCGTGATTCCAGGGGCCGGCGACGAGATAGTTGAGATGCTTCGGATCGGATTTTTCCAGGCGGGCGTAGGTTGACGTCGGGCCGTAGAAATCTTCCTGGTCCCACCAGCCGGCGACGTTGAGATTCGGGACGGTGGGTTCTTTCAGGCCGTAGGCGACAGCGTGGCGCTTCCAGAACTCGTCGTAACTGGCGTGAGCGACGAATTCGTTCCAGGTGGGCAATTTTTCGTGAAAATATTTTGCGTTCGCGTTGGAGAGAGCGCCGAGGCGGAGATAAAAGTCGTAAACGTCGAAGCGATCGAACGCGAAGCTGAAATTTTCGTTCGAGGATTCGAGCAGAGCGGTGTATTCGAAGCCGTAGCTGAGACGAAAGGCGCCGTTATGGAAGAAGTCGTCGCCGAGCCAGGTGTCGCCCATGCAGGCTTGTTCGGAGGCGGCCTTTAGAGCGGGATGCGGGTTGATCATTCCCATGGTGACGAGAAAACCGTCGTAGGAAATTCCGTCGAGGCCCACGCGGCCGTTATTGTGCGGAACATTTTTTACCAGCCAATCGATGGTGTCGTAGGTGTCCGTGCTTTCGTCGACCCCTTTCGGGTCGCTCGGGTCGTGCAGCGGATGCAACATGACGAATTTGCCTTCGGAGCCGTAGCGTCCGCGAATGTCCTGAAACGCGAAGATGTAACCCGCCGGGACCATGTCCGTGTAGCGATAGATCAGGTTGCTGATGCCCTTGTCGGGGCTGGAGATTCCGTAGGGAGTGCGGTTCATGAGAATGGGCAGCGGCGTTGTCGCGTTCTTCGGCGTGTAGAACTCGGTGTGCAGCTTGGCGCCGTCGCGCATCCGAATCATCACTTCGGTTTTGTTGAAGAGCGCGCCAAGATCCGGGCGCGGGTGCTGCGGAGCGGCTCCAAAGCGCGGGACGCACAAAAGCGCAATCAGCGACAGGAGAATCCAGAGTATAGCTATTTTGCGAATCGAACGCATGGAACCTCTTCCGGAATGAAGCGAATAATCATCACTTTTCAGCGAGGGTGAGAATATCACGAGGGCTTGGGTGCGCCCTTCCGGCGCGAAATTGCGTGCGCCGATCAGAAATCGCTAGTTGCCCGCGTTCGCATTCGCGGGTAATACGGAAATGACTACTCCGGAAGGGAACTCCTTCGAACGATAAATGCGCTGCGTGGCCTTCTGATAGTCAGATTCCTTGGCTTCAAAAATGTTGGGGACAAATTTCTGCGGGTTGCGGTCGATGATGGGGAACCAGGTGCTTTGCACTTGCACCATGATGCGATGGCCCTTCTGGAAGACGTGATTCGCAGTGTGCAGATCGATCGTAAATGGAGTGATCGCGTCCGGCGTAATGGCTTCGGGCTTTTCGAAGGATTTGCGGAAGCGCCCGCGAAAAACTTCGTCGGCGATCATCAATTCGTAGCCGGAAAGCTTCCAGTCGTCGGGATACTTCTCGGGATAAACGTCGATCAGTTTTACGATCCAGTCGGAATCGCTGCCTGTGGTGGACGCAAAAAGTTTTGCGGTCACCGCGCCGGTAAGGGTGAGGTCCTCGGTGAGCGCGTCGGTTTGCCAGGTGAGCACGTCGGGGCGATTGTCGACGAAGCGCTGGTCTTCGACGAGCCACGTGGGCCAACTGCCAGGATGATCGTCGGGGTAGGTCATGTCGATGGGGCGATGGCGATACGGGACGGGATGTGCGGGGTCGCTGACATAGCTATCGAAGGCTTGCGGCGTGGCCGATTTCGGCGCGTCGAAGGAAAGCCTGCCGTCCTCGTGAAAATACAATTCGCGCGCCGGCGCGTTTTTGGGCGGCCACGCATCGAATTGCACCCATTTGTTGCTGCCGGTTTGAAAAAGAAGAGCTTCTTTGAGCGGAAGACTGCCCTTGTTCTTGAGCCAGTAGGCAAACCACGGCGCTTCAATTTTTTGGCGGAAGTAAAGCGAAGTGTCGCTGCCAAACGGAATCGCGCCCAGCGACTTGCCTGTGCTTCGAGCCCATCCGCCATGATTCCACGGCCCTGCAACGAGATAGTTCAAATGATCGGGATCGTCTTTCTCGAGGAGTTCGTAAATTTTCATCGGGCCGTAGGCATCTTCCTGGTCCCACCAGCCGGCGACGTTCAGGTTCGGCACTTTTGGTTTCGTTAGGATGTACGGCATCGCCGACTGTTTCCAGAAAGCGTCGTAATTCGGATGGGCGGCAAAATCCTTCCACGTCGGAAGAGTCCCATGAATGTAATTCTTGTCGGCGTTGGATAGCGCGCCGAGTCGCAAATACCATTCGTAGGTGTCGAAGTCGTCGAATTTAAATGAAAAATTGGTCTTACCGGTCTCCATCATTGTCGAGTATTCGAACCCGTAGCTGAGACGGAACGCGCCGTTGTGGTGAAAATCGTCGCCGAGAAACATGTCGGCGGGGGAAGCTTGTTCGGAAACGGCTTTCAGCGCCGGATGTGGGTCGAGCATTCCCATCACGGTGAGCCAGCCGCCGTAGGAAATGCCGACCATACCCGCGCGGCCGTTATTGTGTGGGACGTTTTTGATAAGCCAGTCGATGGTGTCGTAGGTGTCGGTGCCTTCGTCGATGGCTTTCGGATCTTTCGGATCGTGAACGGGACGTTGCATGACGAAAGTGCCCTCGGAACCGTAGCGGCCGCGAATATCCTGGAAGACGAAAATGTAATCATCCGGAATCATCTCCGCATAACGCCGGAGAATGCCACTGTAGCCTTTGTCATCGTCGTGAATTCCGTACGGCGTGCGCTCAATGATGATGGGAAGCGGCTCGGTGGAATGTTTGGGCGAGTAAATTTCGGTGTGAAGCTTTACGCCATCGCGCGCGGCGATCATCACGTCGGTCTTGTCAAAGAGCAGCGAGTAGTCCGGCGAATTCGAAGTTTGCGCGTGGCCCTTCAGCAAGAAGAGCAGCACGATCACCAGGGCCCAAATGTAGATTCTGCTTTTCCATAACAGACGCGCGAACCGCATTGCGATTCCCTCCAACGGAGCGATCGAACCGGACGAGAATAGTACATGTCACCTGGGTAGGACAGACATTCTTGTCGGTCTAGCCCTGCCGTGCTGTCGAAGGCACTTGATTTGTTCGAAGAAGAACGAGACCGCCAAGATTGGCTGTGCCGCTGGCGTTTCTCTGCTAAACTATAGGTTGCTCGACCGCACCTGAGAATAAAGGAGATTCGTCACGGGCTGCTGGTTGTTTCAGCAGCTATTTTTGTCTTCGCAGTGACTGCCGTAAAGTAGTCCGCAGACAGATCCGCCGACCGACGTAGAAATCATGAGCCAACAAATTCGTAACATCGCCATTATCGCGCACGTAGACCACGGCAAAACGACGCTGGTCGACGCCATGCTGCGGCAGAGCGGAATTTTCCGCGCCAACGAAGCGGTTGTCGAGCGCGTGATGGATTCCAACGACCTCGAACGCGAGCGTGGCATCACGATTCTCGCAAAGAACACCGCGCTTTTTTTTCACGACACGAAGATCAATATCGTGGACACGCCCGGCCACAGCGATTTTGGCGGCGAAGTGGAGCGCGCGCTGCGCATGGTGGATGGCGTGGTAGTTCTGGTGGATGCCAGCGAAGGGCCGCTGCCGCAAACCCGCTATGTATTGCAAAAAGCGCTGGCCGCCAAACTCCCCCCCGTGATTGTGCTGAATAAGATCGATCGCACGGACGCACGGACCGCGGAAGTCCTCGACGAAATTTACGACCTCTTCATCGATCTGGACGCGACGGAGGACCAGCTCGATTTTCCCGTGGTTTATACGAATGCGCGCGATGGCGTGGCGCATTACAAGCTCGGCGATAGCTCAAAGGATTTGCTTCCGTTGTTTGAAACGATTGTGAAGAGTATTCCCGAGCCGACCGGCGACCCAGACGGGATTCTGCAAATTCAGGTGATGAACCTCGATTACAGCGATTTTCTCGGGCGCATCGCGATTGGGCGTGTGTTTAACGGTACATTGCGGCGCGCCGAAGATGTGGGCATCAGCAAGCTGAGTGGCAAGCTGCAGACGACGCGAATCACCAAGCTGTACACGTTTCGCGGGCTGGAACGCGATGAAGCGGAAGCTGTGGGCGCGGGCGACCTTGTTGCCATTGCCGGCGTGGAAGGAATTCAGATCGGCGAAAGCATTGTTGACCTGACGACGCCTTTGCCTCTTGAACCGCTGCTCATCGACGAGCCGACGCTGGCCATGATCTTCACCGTGAATAGCAGCCCGCTCTCCGGAAAAGAGGGCAGCTACGTGACTTCGCGCGATCTGCGCGACCGCCTGGCGAAAGAATTGCTTACGAACGTTTCGATTCGCGTGGAAGATACGGACACGCCGGAATCGTTTCGCGTGTTGGGGCGCGGCGAACTTCAGCTCGCGATTTTAATCGAGACGATGCGACGCGAAGGCTTTGAATTGATGGTGGGCAAGCCGGAAATCGTGGTGCGAACGGAAAATGGCAAGAAGCTCGAGCCGCTCGAGCGCCTGGTGATCGACGTGCCGGAGAGTTTTATCGGTATCATTCTCGAAACTTTGGGCAGCCGGCGCGGCGAAATGCTCAAGATGAGCAACCACAATTCGGGGCGCGTGCGCATGGACTTTAAAATTCCTTCGCGCGGGCTGATCGGTTTGCGGAGCCAGTTGCTCACGGATACGCGCGGTACGGCGTTGATTCACTCCATTTTTGACGGTTGGACGGATTATGCGGGAGAGATGGCACTGCGGCCAACGGGCGCGCTTGTCGCCGACCGCCCCGGACCTTCGACGGCGTTTGCGCTGTGGAACCTTCAGGAGCGCGGGGAATTGTTCATCGGCCCCGCGATCGAAGTCTACGAAGGAATGGTGATCGGAGAAAATTCGCGCGAGCAGGACATGGAAGTGAACGTCACCAAGGAAAAGAAACAGACGAATATGCGCTCGTCGAGCGCGGATGAGGCGATCCGGTTGATTCCTCACCGCGAGCTCAGTCTCGAGCAGGCGATTGAGTTTATTGCCGACGACGAATTTGTCGAAATTACGCCGAAGTCGATTCGTTTGCGGAAGAAAGTTCTTCAAGCCAATAAACGGCCACGCCGCTGGCAGGAAATTCGCGCCAGCCACGAAGCCGCACGCTAATAAACTATTCTGCAGGTGTGCGACGGCACGCACGATTCATTTAGCAACATGGAAAGATAGTACGTCCAGAATTCCGCCCACGTGTGGGTGCCGTGGCCGTGAGTATTTTCACCAGCGGGAATAAGGAAGAATCGGGCGTGTGGCACTTTTTTGATTTCGCGCTCGGCGATGCCCAGCTCCGGCGGATTGATGAAATCGTCGCCGGAATTGATGTACATCACCGGCGCTTTGATTTTGGCGAGTTGCTGCGAGGGATCGTAGTTGCGCGACGCGTTCACCTGATACAAGAGATCGTTCGCGTCGAGCGCGCCAAACCGTGCCTTGAAATAGTCGTCGAGGTATTTGTCGGCGGCATCGCGCGTCGGTAGAGCCTTCTGCATGGGAATCGGCGCGGCTCCGGCGATCAGAAGAAAGTCCAGAGCGGTGCGAAGAGCCTGCTTGGGCTCTTCCTTGTAGTCGCCACCTTTCCACTCCGGGTCCTCGCGAATTGCATCCATCACCATTTTGCGCCAGATGCGGTTGCGTCCCGCAATTTGCACTGGCACGCACGCCAGCGGCATCAGCGCGTCCATGAAATCGGGATACGTCTCGCCCCATACGAAGGAATGCATGCAGCCCATCGACGTGCCCATCACGAGGCGTGCGTGGTTGACGCCGAGGCCTTCGGTGAGAAGCCGGTAATGCGCGGCGACCATATCGTCATAGTCGTACTGCGGAAAATGCGCGTGCAGGCCGTCGCTGGGCTTGGAGGATTTTCCGTGGCCGATCCCGTC
>DASXMM010000283.1:0-6155 GCA_036495665.1 Candidatus Acidiferrum sp.
ACGCGAACGAGTTGGCGATCGGAAATTCGGTCCGCTGCGGATTCAAACTGTTCGGTGGCCTGGCCGAGAGACTCGTCGAGGCGACCGCGCGTCTTCGGCTCGATTTCGTGGCCAATCTTCTCGATGGATTTCTGCGTCGCGGCAAGCTGACGCTCCGCATCGGCCGCGAGCCGCTCGAGGCGCTGCGCGATTTCTTCGGACTGCGCACGGTAGGCGTTGTGCTGCTCTTCCCAGCGGCTTTGCACTTCACCGAGGCGCGACTCGAGGTGGCCGAGGATTTCTTCGCGGGAGGAACGCATCAGCGATTCCAGGCGCTGCTCGGAGAATTCCCCCAACTGTTGCAGATTGCGTTCGCGGACTCCATCGACTCGCGCGAGCGCTGCGTCGACGGCTTCATCGAGGTGCTCGGCCAGCGCGTTCTGGACGACCTTTTCCGCTGCAGCCTGCAGTTTGCCCTGCATCGCCGCGACAAGCTGGTCGATGGTAATGGCGACGCGCTCCGGTTTTGCCGGAGAACCTTCTTTGCCGGTTTGCCCGCCTGCTGCGCCCGGAGACGGTGACGGGAATTCTGTTATCTGGCTCGTTCTCGTCTCGCCGTTAGTAGCGCCGGCGCTGGGTGCGATCGCCGGCGGAGTTGACGCGAATGGCGGAGAAGCCTGCTGCTGCGACGGCTCCTGCGGCTCTGCAGCGTGCGGCTGTCCTTGCGGCTCCATCGCCGTAGCCGTGCCTGCCGCGGACGCCATGTTAGCGGTTGCTGCGCTTCCTCCCAGCAGGCGGTTCCAATCCGGCGGTGGCGTAGGAACGTTCCAGATATTCGCAGGCGACTCCAACTCGACGCCGACCTGGAAGAGTTCGCGCGGGCTTGCCGGCGGATGAACGGATTTTACGAACGCGCGAATCACGGGAGAGATCGTCTCGCCATCCGCCTGCAGCACGCGAAGTCCCACGGACGATCCAATGGGATATTCATGGCGCGACGGATACCGGCAGCCGTGAAGATTGAAGCTGACCGTCGACGTTTTCTCCTGGAACGACAAGCCGGTCCGGGTTATTCCGAGCACAACAAGAGGAACGTTGCGGTCGATCCGTGTGCTGCGGCGGCCTTCCAATCCCGAAAGAGAATGAAGATGATCTGGGGGAGCGGCTAAGCTCACTTCTACCCTCCACGTTTCCAAGTGGGAAGCGTACCACTGTGGCAGCGACGCGCAAAAGAAATGTTCGCGGCGGTGCGCCAGGCTGCAAGCGCAGAGGAAGTGGAGGAGGTAGAGAAAGTGAAGGAAGTAAAGGAAGTTGAGGTAGCGGAGGAACGGCGTCCTACCCCCACCCCCCTATGTGCACGAAAGAGTGCGGAAGCGCATGAAGGGACTGGGGTTACAGCAAATCCTGCGTGCACGAAGCGTTTGAAAGCTCGAGGGTTTAGAGGTTTGAGGGTTGTACACGCCCCCCACCCCCGGGTGTTTTGCAAAAGAGTGCGGAACTCTCTGATTTTTAGAGAGTTAGGTCGGATACTCATTTTGGAAGAGTGAATAAGTCCTGCGGAATCAGGGAGATGTGTTTTGCGCTTTTTTGCAAAAGAGTGAAGGAGTGAGTGATGGGCAGACCTAGAGCGCTGATGGATGCAGGTGGGATGGAGAGACAGTCGGGCTGCGGGGGCAATGCGGTGACTTTCCTTCTCGTCCGTCACTAACAACATGCCAAAGTATAGCAGATTTTTAATACCTGTCAAGTATTAACTTTTAAGTTCTTTGTTTGGTGCTTGTTAGAGCCACGGGAAGTCGATCTGGAGGAGCAGGGGACGAGGAGGAGTAAGAAAACACGGCTTGGCGATTGGTCACTTACTCAATCACCGGCACGAGGCAATCTAAACTGACCAAGTCAGCCGTTAGGCCATCGATTCGTGGCAGCCCGGGCCCGAGTATCCTCTGCTGTTTGAGTTCGTTCGCGGCCAGAGCCTCATTGAGTTCGATCAACATGATGAGCGGGTTGGAGCGGAGAGTAGTTCCGTAGGCGCTTGCGACGGCTTTATCAAGTTCAAACCGTAGTTCCTTCAAGGGATGTGTTCCGGGCAACTCAAGAGTCCTGTACAGGTCGCGGAGTGGCTGACCATGTTTATTCACCATTCTCCGCCGTTCGGTTCGAAGGTTTTCGGCGGCTTGCCCAACGTCTATGACCTGTTTCGCGCTCGGATTCTGTGGCCATGGATAGGTGTCAAAAACGGTATTCGACGTATACCTCGGGTCGGCTTTCATCGTCGAACAACGATTCTTGAACCATATCCAATGAAAACCGGATTGTAGAATGCCAAAGCTATAATCGTCTGAGAGAGGAAAGACGGTGAGTGCGTCATTGGGATGGATCTTGGGAGACACAAATTCGAAGATTGGTCGTTTTGTGACGCGGCTGCAAACTATATAGCGTGGCAGTTTGTCGATAGCAGCCATCATCTTGGCTCTGCCCCATGAAAACTGCCACCAGCGTTTTAGGAACTGTTCATTGTGCTTGTTTACCTTTGCATCTGGGTTTTCGGCCAGCAACTTCTTGTTTTCTGCCGCCTCCTCTTTGGCTGCCCATTGCCGGACCGGCAGGACCGCCTTCTTTATTCTGTCGAAGGCCGGACCATATCCGCTTGCTGAGACAAGGTCGTGACCGCTGAAATCAATTACAAATCGAGTCGGAAGTGAAGAGACCGTCCCTAGCAGATCGTCAGCAATCATGTAAGGGAATATGACTTCGCTGCACTTATGTTCCTTTTTGATGATTTCTTTGGCTTCATCCGGCGACAGGATGAACGCTTCGTGCCCGTGCGTCTGTCCCTGAAAGCATGCTCCACTCTTGACGTTTGCAACCAAGGGCTCGGCCTTGGTTATGTCCACGTCGAATGACAAAGCGGTATTAATCTTGTCCAGTTCTGCAACTCGCCATGGACTGGATTTCAGGTCACCGTCTTGAATTAAGAGTCGCTTCTTGCCTTCCTGTGGTCCCTTTATCCAATTCACGATAGAAACGTGAACTACAGCATCCCCTGACCACACTTGGGAGGATACCGCTTCGGTGATTGTGCCGCCATGCGAAGTGATATAGTCAAGGCTGCCCTCGCGAGAGTAGTTCTGACGGATCGTGTTCGTGCCAACCAGTCCAGCTCGGTGACCGTCGGCCAGTTGGTCGTGAGCCCGCCGAAACCAGTAGACGCAGTAGTCGGCCATACCCGGGACGCCCGGGTAGGTGCCGTGAAGTTTCGAAACATACGAGCGCCCAAATTCCTCTTGCATTTTGTTCTTGGATTGAAACGGGGGATTGCCGATGATGGCATCCGCTTTTGGCCAATTAATGAATAGCGCGTCATCGCAAATAAAATTAGAGTCCAAGTTATCGAGAGGGAGCGCCTCGGCCCCAGTAAGTTCCAACATCTCCAGCTGATCGGCTTCGCGCATCGCTAAAGCTTCGTCGATGGCGAGTTTCTTTGCCAGCATCAGTGTAACCTTAGCGAGCTCGACTCCGAACGGGTCTCGGTCTATTCCAAAAAACTGTTTCGGGCTGATAAGGGTAGTGGATTTGAACTCACGCTCTACATCCTTATGGTTGAATTTCTCACGGGCCTTCGCCAGAAGAATCATTTCTACTCGCACAAGCTCGCGAAATGAAACGTAAAGGAAGTTCCCGCTGCCGCAGGCGGGGTCGAGTATGTGAAATTGCGTTAGTTCATTTCGGATTTGCACCAATTCCTTAAGGGTGTCCGTCCGTTCTATTCTCTCAATGAACGGACGGACGACTGTGGGGTCGACCACACGCATGATGTCTGCTTCCGATGTGAAGTGAGCACCCTTCTTGTGACGTTCTTCCTCATCCATGCTGGATTGGAAGAGTGAGCCGAATATGGCGGGGTTAACCTTGGACCAGTCCTCCTTGGTTAACTCACAAGGGTCAACGGTTCCATACAATCCGCCATTGAAGTACCGTACGCCCTTATAGATACCTGCGGCTGCGGGAACCTCCGAATTCATCTGCCTGAAGAGACCGCCGAGCATGCGTACTGTGTTCTCTCTCCATACATTCGGCAATCAAACGATTCACCAGGCCGGCGGGTAACAAATCAATGTCTTCGGCAAAAAGGGCGACTACGCACTGAAGCATGAATCGTTGGGCTCTTTCCCTTGGCTCCTTTCGCCTTACGAGTGATTTAAAAATGTCGCCGATTTTCTCCGCGGTCTTTCTGGTGACCGCAACCAAATCGTTCCCGAACATCGGGTCCGGAGAGTCTGGGAAGAGGAAATTAAGCGCGGTGTATCTCTTTGGCAAATCCTCGGTCAGCACGACGTCGACTGGCTGGTCGACCTGATTTTCGAAGTCATATATCCAAAATGAGTCGAAGTTGCAGAGGACAACGTAGCGGGGACGGTGGGGCGCAGAGTTTACCCAGTAATCGAGAGCTTGCTTGTAGTGCAGGGCTAACTTTGAGCCCCGCTTCTTCATCTCAATGAGAACGTGGTCTTGCCAGAGAAGGTCTATGAATTTGGTTGGGTCGCCTTTGCGCTTGATTCTGTACTCAAGAGTGGCTCCAGCTTCCTTGTATCCCTTGTGCCCAAAAGCCTGGAACAGGCGGTCGCAAAAGACTTGCGCCTCTCCCTTTTCGTCCCCTTTCAAGAGGCCGGCGTACGCGACGAATTGCTTTATTGAGTCGACAGTTTCTGACATAGGTGAAGTCATATCTTACAGTTGACGCGCGAGAAATGATCGACGGTTGTGATTGGCGGTCGAAATTAGTTAACAGCCCCGGGGGGTATGCGATGGCCGAGATTTTCTGGATGAGCACAACGGCTGGGCTGTGGGTCCAAAGGGCACCATCGCGCGATTCGTCAACCACAACCAATATGAAATCCGCGAGCGCCCTAGTTCGCAGGATTTTGCCCGGCGCGCACTTGTACGTTGAGAAGATAATCAGACTAATTTATTTTTTGCCGAGGAAGCGGCCGCGGAAGGTGAAGGCGCGGCCCTGGCCTCCAGAGAAGGTGCCGAAATTGGGGGCGCTGATATTGTTGACTACAGTGTCGGGATTTTGGCGGTCCAGGATGTTGACGGCTTCCAGACGAAAGGCCCAGAGGTAGCCGCGTAAGTTGAACTTTTTTTCGAGGCCGATGTTGAGGCTGGCGTAGCCGGGGAAGCGCACGGAGTTTGGCGGGCCGACGAGTTGTTGCTGAAGATTAATGACACTGTACGGGAAGCCGGAGCGGTACTCGAAGAAGTAGCTGAGCTGCGTGGCCCAGATGCGCGTTGGAAACCAGCCCCAGGTGACGAGGCGGTTGGGCGCGTCCCAAGCGACGGGCGCGGATTGCTGCGCGGCATAAAAGATGGAGCCGAGGGTGGGATTCAGGACTTCGTTGGAGTGGGCGACGGAGCGAGTGTAGGCGCCGTAAAGTTCCATCTCTTCGGAGAAAATGTGGCGCGCGGAAACTGTTGCCGCGCGGTAGCGGTCTTTGCGGGTGTCTTCGAGAAGGAAAATCCCACCAGGCTGCGTGGGTTGCTGATCGACGTAGACGAAACCGTGGTAGCCGTTGCGGGCGAGCAATTTGAAGTCGAGAAGCGTGTTGTGGCGGAACTTTTGTTGCCATCCGGCGCTGGTGTTGGTGAAGCGCGGTTGCTGAAGACCGCCGGCGGGCGGGACGAATTGGCTCACCGCTTCGGCAGTGACTTTGCCAGTGGGGTCGTAGAAGGTGTCGATTTGCTGCTGGTCTTGCGCTTGCGCGATCGCGGAAAGATTGAGCGGCGCGTTGTAGATGCCCCAGCCGATGGAAATTTTTGAGGTGTCGTCGGCAAACGGGAGAATGTTTGCGGACGCGCGTGGGCCGGCCATGGCGCTTTGCGTGAAGCGATCCCAGTCCGTTCGGATGCCAGCTTGCAGGACCAGATATTTCGAGAAGGACCAGGTGTCTTGCGCATAGGCGCCGGCTTGCGTGTTGGAAAGATAGGGATTCGCGTTGCCAGAGAACGTGGTTTGGCGGACTAAGCAGCCCGGTTGGAGTGCTGAGGTGCAAATGGTTTGGTCCGTGGCTACCGCGTTGAGGGCTTGGATTTCGCCGCGCTCAGAACTCAGAGAATAGGTGAGGCCCGCGGCGTTCGCGCCGACGGCAATTTGATGTGTGCCGTGCCAATGGCGCGAG
>DASXMM010000284.1:0-4769 GCA_036495665.1 Candidatus Acidiferrum sp.
TTCAAGCCGATGTCCGACAGGCCGATGGCGCGGCACTTGCCATGGTCCACGAGACTTTCCATTGCCTTCCAGGTGTCGAGCAAAGTCACGCCTTGGTCGTAAATGACATTGCCGTTTTGATCCCGCGGATCCTGCTCGTCCCCGGGTTGAAATGCAAACGGAGTATGAATGAGATAGAGATCGAGATAGTTGAGCCCGAGTCTCTGCATACTCGCTTCGCAAGCCGGTTCGACGCGTTTGGGCCGGTGATTTGAGTTCCACAGCTTTGTTGTAACAAAAATGTCTTCGCGTGCGATGCCACCAGCGGCAAGTCCTGCCTGCAACGCCTCGCCCACCTCGTGCTCGTTCCGGTATCGTTCCGCGGAATCGAAATGCCGAAATCCGGCTTCCAGCGCGTCTCTGGTTGCACTTATCGTCAAGGTCGCGTCGGGAATTAGCGTGCCAAAGCCGAGTGCGGGCAGCTGGCCGGCTCCGTTCTTGAGCGGTATCCTCATCATCCGCAGATCAGAAGATTCAATCATGGCCACACCTCCAAGCTATTTTGCATCTGGCATCACCCTCGGGATTCAGAACCTTGGATGCGCAGTCCCGGAAAAAGGCAAGAAATTCTAGCTCGACAAAGATCCGCGATTCCCGCATTGCCACTAACGGAGCGCGCTCCGCGAACCACAGAAATCCCCCCGTCGCCTCGGAAATCCCGCTTAACCGAACTCACTTCCTACAGTTCGATTTTGCGTGCCTTTGGCGTACGGTTTTGGTCCTGAAGCGTCAAATCGTCACGATAAACACTGGTGGGGCTGGGGAGATTCGAACTCCCGACAAACGGTTTAGGAAACCGTTGCTCTATCCATCTGAGCTACAGCCCCACGCTAGGTACCATCCTGATTTTATATGGATTTTGCGGAGTCTGGAGGAAAAATCGAAAAGGTCGAATAACAGAACGTAGTAAACACGCAGTCCTTTTCGAGTTGTGGCGCCGCAGATACATGCGCAGTTACGCGACTAACGCGCTGCTCACCGATAACGATAAAGCTTACGTTTTGCATTGATTTGGCTTCATTTTTAAACAGGAATTCCGGCTCTTTTCATTTGTCAACCGAACTTTTCTCAGCAACAAATTCCTCGGTTTAGGGTTTGTAAACGCAGGCCCACACAGTCCGGGCAGCTCGAAAAAAGAACGCTCTTATTGAATGTATCTCTACTTCAGGAGGACGTTGATGTCTATTCGCTCAGGATTTCGCAGACTGGTTGTCGCCGTTGCGATGACCGCCCCCATGCTGACGCTGCCAGTCGCGCACGCCCAGATCGCCGTCGGCATTGGCATTTCCGTCCATGTCGCTCCGCCAGCTCTGCCGGTGTATGTGCAGCCTGCGCTGCCCGCACCGGGCTACCTCTGGACCCCCGGCTACTGGGCCTACGGAGACGCAGGCTATTACTGGGTTCCTGGCGTTTGGGTGCAACCGCCGAGAGTGGGCGTTCTCTGGACTCCCGGATATTGGGGCTTTGTCGGTGGCGCATACGGATGGCACGCCGGCTATTGGGGCCCGCACGTCGGCTTCTACGGCGGCGTCAACTACGGTTTCGGCTTCGGCGGGGTCGGGTTCGCGGGCGGCGAGTGGCGCGGTGGAGCGTTCGCGTACAACAGCGCGGTGGCCAACTTCGGCAGCGTGCACGTCACCAACGTCTATGAGAACCGCACCATCGTGACGCAAAACACTATCATCAACAACAATCACGTCAGCTTCAACGGTGAAGGTGGCATTTCGGCGCGCGCCTCCGAAAATGAACTGCGAGCCGAACACGAGGAACACATCCAAGCCACTGCCAACCAGACGGAGCACGAACATTTTGCCGCGCAGGACCGCTCGCAACTGGCGTCCGTGAACCACGGCAGGCCCGCGTTTACGGCGGCTTCCAACACCAATGCCTATCATCAGGTGGCGCAGCAGCACGCGCAGTCGCAACCCATCTCCGCGGCCGACCGCACCGCTGGCAAAAGCTTCAATCCCAACACTCGCGAAGCCAATCAGGATCAGCGCATTGCCAACGGCCTCCGCAGCGGCCAGATGACCTCCGGTGAAGCGGCGCGCGCCGAAGGGACGCAATCCAAGATCGACCAGCAGGTCCACGACGACCGCGCGGCGAACGGCGGCAAACTAACGGGTCAGGAAAAACAGCAGATCAACGGCGAGCAGAATGCCGCTAGCCGCCAGATCTACAACGAAAAACACAACGCGAACACCGTCAAGCCAAATGCTGTCGACAACCGCGAAGCGAACCAGCAGCAGCGCACGGCCAACAACGGTCTACGCAGCGGCCAAATGACTTCTGGCGAAGCGGCCAAGACCAATGCCAACCAGGCCAGAACCGCTCAGCAAGTCCATAACGACCGCACGGCCAACGGCGGCGCATTGAACGCGCGACAAAAGCAGCAGATCAACAAGGATCAGAACAAGAATAGCAGGCAGATTCACAACGAGAAGCACAACGACAAGACGAGCAAACCGGCCAATTGAACGGGCCGAAACACGAAAGCTAAAACACCAAACAATCCACGCGTAAGCTCGAACGGCTGGCAACGTCGCCAGCCGTTCGCTTTTGCCTCGCGAATTTTCTGATGAGGCGCGTGGCACAATTTTCCAGCAAGTGCTTCATTAACCTGATTACCGTTCATGTTGACCCCAGAAAGGTTGACGCATTTTGAGGTAAGGCTCTGAGGTCCGGCTAGTTTCTTTGCGGATCTGGCCCCAAGCCCGGTGCCACCTTATTCATCCGCAACTTTTTGAAAATGGTCGGCCAGAATTCCTTGATCACGTTGTTCGCAGCACCGAACCCGATGCGAATGCCGTAGTGTTCAAAGGTTTTTCCAACAGTTCGTTCCGAATCGGGCAGATACGCGTTCGCCAGGGCCACCGCGCCCAGCGGGCCCATCGTTCCGGACCAGTCGAATGTCTCTCCGCCGCCATCCCGGCGCGTTATCACCATGCGGCGCAGCGCGTAAACCACGCGCTTGCCAAAACGGCCTTCCTGTAGCGGAAAATATCGCGGATCTTCGTGGAGAATGGAGGCTAGGATGAACGTCCCAAAAAAATTGCTCGAAGCCCCCACGGCCATTGAGGCGCCGAAACGCTCCGCGAACGCGTCTCCGCCTTGCCCATAGCCGGGCGGGCTATCCATCCACTGGGTGACCCCCGCGGTCGCCAGCGAACTCAATAACTGCGGCGGAGAAATGCTCTTGGTCATAAACAGTTTGAATTTTTGTTCCGCGGAGAGTGGCCCCGGCGTGGTCGCCAGTTCGGGATAGAAAAAGGATCGTCTGGCAACGAGTCCCAGCGGATTGCCCATGCCTTTTTTCTCTTGCGCCTGCCCGGCCCCACCCTGCGGCTGGTTCTGTCCTGAGCCTGCGCCAGCCGGCGCCTGCTCTGGCGACGCAGCTGCCTTCGGCCTAGGCGAATCCGGAAGCGCAAGCTCCGTCTTTTGCTGCGCCACTGCGATACCGCTGCCGAGCATTCCTAACACCACTGCCAACACAACCTGGCCTGATTTTTTCATCGCACCAATCTTCAACGTCCGCCGTCTCGTCCGATGCATACCCGTCATAAACGGCCACACTTTTCTTGCGTTTCCGTGCGGCCCTCTCCGTCTAGCAGGTGCGGCGAAGTATAGCTGAAAGGCCGAAAACTTATCATTAGAGAATAGTCGCTCAAGCCGACGAGTCACATGCTTCGCCTGCACGTCTGTATTTCACCGGCCCAGCCTCAAATGCAAAGTGGTATTCTTTTCATCGCTCCTTCTCATCCCAAAAAAACAAGCGCGAGGTCCCGCCACGTGTCGCAAACGCCCATCCAAAACGGCACGAACACACTGCCAATAAATGGCATCGACCTCTATTATGAGATTCTCGGAGCCGGAGAACCGCTCCTGCTCCTGCACGGCGGCAGCGGCACGCACGAGGATTGGATTCACGCTGGCCGCGAGGAGTTCAATCGCGAATTTACGCTCATCATGCCCGACGCCCGCGGCCACGGACGCTCCACCAATCCCGCCAAAACCATCACCCACCGCCAATGCGCCCTCGACACTCTCGCCCTCCTCGATCATCTCGGCATCGCCAAGTGCAAGGCCATCGGCCTCAGCATGGGCGGCAATATCCTTCTCCACATGGCCACCCTTCAACCAGACCGCATCGAGTCCATGGTCGTCGTCAGCTCCACCATGTATTTTCCCGAGCAAGCCCGCGCCATCATGCGCCAGGTCACCGTCGAGAGCCAGTCCGCCAAAGAGTGGGAAACCATGCGCAAACGCCACAAACACGGCGATGATCAAATCGTCGCCATCTGGCAATGGCTCCGCGACATGGCCGACAGCCACGACGACATGAACTTCACGCCGCCTCTCCTCTCCAAAATCACGGCCTCGACCCTGATCGTCTACGGCGACCGCGACTTCCTCTATCCCATTGAAATGGCGGTAGATATGTACCGCGCCATTCCGCGCTCCTCCCTCTGGGCCGTCCCCAACGGCGGCCACGGCCCTGTCTTCCTGGACGCCGCCCCGCAATTCGTAAAAACCGCCTTAGCCTTCCTTCGCTCCTAGCTCCAACCAAACAAACCACTTATCATTTAGTACTGTTGAACCTCTTTGACAGTGTCCCCTGCTAACCTCTTTAAAAATGTCCCCTAGACTGCGGCCTCCATAGGGAGGTGGCGGTGAAGAGGACAGCTATGAGCACAAGGGAATTGCAGAGGGTAGAGATTTTCAGTCGTGTA
>DASXMM010000285.1:0-3011 GCA_036495665.1 Candidatus Acidiferrum sp.
GATGGAAAACGCCTACATTTGCGATGCTATTCGAACGCCGATCGGCCGGTACGCAGGAGCCCTGTCTTCCATTCGCACGGACGATTTGGCAGCAATTCCGATCAAAGCGCTCGTCGAACGCAACCGTGCAGTGGACTGGAACGCACTCGATGACGTCGTCTACGGCTGTGCAAATCAATCTGGAGAAGACAATCGCAACGTAGGGCGCATGGCTCTGCTGTTGGCCGGTCTACCCAAGGAAGTTCCCGGCGCGACAGTCAATCGCCTCTGCGGTTCGAGTATGGACGCAGTGGCCTCAGCCGCTCGCGCGATGAAATGCGGAGAAGTGGAACTCGTCATTGCCGGCGGAGTCGAAAGCATGTCGCGCGCTCCCTTTGTGATGAGCAAAGCGGACTTAGCCTTCAGCCGTGCGGCGAAGCTCGAAGACACCACGCTTGGCTGGCGTTTCATTAATCCGCTCATGAAAGCAAAGTATGGCGTCGATTCGATGCCCGAAACGGCTGAAATCGTTGCGGAGGAGTTTCATGTCTCCCGCGAAGATCAAGATGCGTTCGCACTAAGAAGTCAGCAACGTGCCGCTGCCGCGATGCGCGCGTGCATTCTTTCGCAGGAAATCGTCCCGGTGCAAATTCCGCAGAAAAAGGGAGATCCCATTGTCTTCAGCAGCGACGAACATCCGCGCTCGGATACGTCGCTAGCTGCCCTTGCGAAGTTGCCCGGCGTTGTAAAGCCCGGCGGAACAGTGACCGCAGGAAACGCTTCGGGAATAAACGACGGATCTTGCGCCGTTCTTCTGGCCACGGAATCAGCTGCCAAGCGCCATGGTCTGACTCCCAAAGCGCGCATTGTTGCTTCCGCCGCCGCGGGCGTCGCGCCGCGCATCATGGGCATGGGTCCCGCTCCCGCGTCTCGCAAACTTTTGTCGAAAACGAATCTGACGATTGGTCAGATGGACGTGATCGAGTTAAATGAAGCTTTTGCTTCGCAGGCGTTGGCCGTGCTTCGCGAGCTGGGCGTCGCCGACGACGCAGCTCATGTCAATCCTAACGGCGGCGCAATCGCTCTCGGTCATCCTCTAGGCGCCAGCGGCGCGCGCCTGATCACAACCGCGATGTATCAGTTGCTCCGCACCGGCCGGAAGTACGCGCTCTGCACGATGTGCATTGGGGTGGGCCAGGGAATCGCAATCATCCTCGAACGCGTTTAGCGAGTCGCAAAAGGCCGCTTATCCTCACCGCAAACCGACTAGGAAACCGTTTTCTTTCCCCGATAGGAGTGATTACACTCAGCGCATGAACTTGCTTGACCCCTCGTTTCGCTCTCAAGCAGTGGAAAAGGTCTTCTCTAACCGTGCCACGCTGCAAGCTATGCTCGATTTCGAGGCGGCTCTGGCGCGAGCAGAAGCGCGTGCCGGATTTATTCCAGAGACCGCGGCTCCAGCCATTGAAGCGAAATGCCATGCGGAACTTTACGACATGACGGTGCTGGCGCGCGCCGCGGCCAACGCCGGAAATCTGGCGATTCCGCTCGTGAAACAACTCTCACTGCTCGTCGCGCAAAAAGAAAAAGAATCCGCCCGTTATGTGCACTGGGGCGCTACCAGCCAGGACGCCATCGACACGGGGCGCGTGCTTCAGTTGCGCCAAGCCCTCACGCTAATATCTTCCGAGCTTGAGCTCTTGGCCATCGCGCTCGGCGAATTGGCGCTCAAGAATCGCACGACGCTTGTCGCGGCCCGCACTTGGATGCAGCAAGCGCTGCCCACAACGTTCGGCTTCAAAGTGGCCGGCTGGCTCGACGCCGTCGATCGGCATCGTGCGCGTCTGCGGGAAACACAGGAGCGGTGCCTGGCGCTTCAATTTGGCGGCGCGGTCGGCACCATGGCCGCTCTCGGCACACGCGGGCTCGACGTGGCGGTCAACCTCGCTAAAGAATTGCAGCTCCCCTTGCCAGAAATTCCGTGGCACAGCCATCGCGATCGCATGGCAGAAATCGCCACGACACTCGGCCTTTGCTGCGGTACGCTCGGCAAAATTGCTCGCGACATTTCTCTTCACACGCAAACGGAAGTCGGTGAGGTCTTCGAACCATCCTCCACGGGCCGCGGAGGCTCAACAACCATGCCGCACAAACACAATCCGGTCACGTGCGCCGTCGTTTTGTCGGCTGCCGCGCGCGTGCCGCCGCTGGTCAGCACCATGCTGGCCGCCATGGTTCAGGAGCAAGAGCGCGGACTTGGCGGCTGGCACTCGGAGTGGGAGACTTTGCCGGACCTGGTCCGCTTGACCGCGGGTGCTCTCCATCATTTAACGACCACCGTTTCCGCTTTGGACCTCGACCCAGAACGCATGCGCCAAAATCTCGATCTTACGCAGGGTCTGATTTTCGCCGAAGCCGTCGCTATGGCACTCGCCGAAAAAATGCCCCGCACCGATGCGCACGAGCTGGTTCAAAAAGCTTGTCAACGTGCGCAAAGCCCGCGCCGAGACCTGCGCTCCGTCCTCGCGCAGGACGCCATCATCAAAGCAAACCTCACCGAAGGGGAACTTGACCGTCTCTTCGCGCCGGCCAATTATTTGGGCGTAGCCGATCAGTTCATCGATCGCGTGCTGGCATCGAGCACCGCGCAGCGCGATCAAAAGAAGCCTCGGAAAAAGTGAACCTATGCCCTTCGCTCAATTAGAAGATGTTCGCATCCACTATGACCTGGCCGGCCCATCCGACGCATCCGTACTCGTCTTTTCGAATTCGCTGGGCGCAACTCTCTCCATGTGGGAGCCCGAGATGGACGCTCTCCAGAAGCAATTCCGCATTTTGCGTTACGACACTCGCGGTCATGGCCAATCCGCGGTCACGCCGGGCCCCTACTGCATCGAACAGTTGGCACGCGATGTGGTCGCCCTGCTCGACCAGTTGCAGCTTGAGCGCGTTCATTTTTGCGGCTTATCGATGGGCGGCCAAACCGGTATGTGGCTTGCACTCAACGCACCGGCTCGGCTCAGTAAGCTGAT
>DASXMM010000286.1:0-7865 GCA_036495665.1 Candidatus Acidiferrum sp.
CCGGAGCTAACGCGTTAAGTCCTGCACCTGGGGAGTACGGTCGCAAGACTGAAACTCAAAGGAATTGACGGGGGCCCGCACAAGCGGTGGAACATGTGGTTCAATTCGACGCTACGCGAGGAACCTTACCTGGGCTCGAAATGCTTATGACCAGCTGTAGAAATACGGCCTTCCCGCAAGGGACATAAGTATAGGCGCTGCATGGCTGTCGTCAGCTCGTGCCGTGAGGTGTTGGGTTAAGTCCCGCAACGAGCGCAACCCCTGCACACAGTTACTACTCGCAAGAGAGGACTCTGTGTGGACTGCTCCGGATAACGGAGAGGAAGGTGGGGATGACGTCAAGTCCGCATGGCCTTTATGTCCAGGGCTACACACGTGTTACAATGCAGGGCACAAACCGTTGCCAACCCGCGAGGGGGAGCTAATCGGAGAAAACTCTGCTCAGTTCGGATTGCAGTCTGCAACTCGACTGCATGAAGCCGGAATCGCTAGTAATGGCGTATCAGATCGACGCCGTGAATACGTTCCCGGGCCTTGTACACACCGCCCGTCACATCACGAAAGTGAGTTGTACTAGAAGTCGCCGCGCTGACCGCAAGGAAGCAAGCGCCCAAGGTATGACTCATGATTGGGGTGAAGTCGTAACAAGGTAGCCGTAGGAGAACCTGCGGCTGGATCACCTCCTTTCTAAAGTAGTCGTGGCTCAATCCGCTATGGTGTGCGGACTATGCCACGCAAATGTATGCCGCCATCCTCACGGATGGTTAGGGATACACGTTCGAATTACTCCGGCCCAAAGGGCTTCGCCCTGCGGGATCGGACGGATTCTGTCAGATCGTATCGAGTCAAAGGCAAATCAAATCTACAAGTGCGTGAAGGGCCGCTGATCACTCAGCGGCCCTTTTTGTTGTGCGCCGTGCATGTTCGGCAGCTAGAGCCGGAACGCCTGTTTCCGGCCCCTATTTCTCCCCAGTATGATCCGGGAAATAGGCGATCCCGTCATCATCCGCCCTGGTCTTTCGAGCCGTCGAGGAATCCACCTTGCTCAACAATCCCGGCGCCACGTTCCAGTTCTCCCCAGAATCCGTGACCACCGTGACTGTCTTCTTGTTATAACGAGTCAGGATCCCGAACACTGCAGCGCCACCGCTGGGATGGAACTTGACTCGTTCGCCGATGCGGAAATCCAGCATCGCGCTGTGCGAGCGCATTTGACTGAGGAATCTCAGCCGGGCCACAACCTTGTGATTCAGCTCGATGAGTTCTTCTTCGGAAAGGGAATCAATATCGATAGCGCGCATCTGGTTTTGCCACTCAATGAATGCCGACATTGTACCTGAAATCGGCCGGGAGCCGCATGCTGTCCGGCTTGGCTGCAAAGCGTTCGGAGTCTGCGTCAGAACGGAATCACAAGCGATCGTCGTGTAAAAAAGACTGGGCCGCCGCAGCCAACCGTTTCTTCTCTTCGCACATCTTTAGATGGGAATCGCAACGAACTTAATGATTTTAATGCCTTTTTCGCGCAAAACTGCCCCATTTGAACCATCTCGCGACCTGTCCGAAAGGACAGGTAAATTATTCACGTACCCGGTTGAATTTTCTTTGACTCTAATCTTTTGGGAATTTAAAATGGCGTTTCGGTGATCTTTCTAGAGGAGCCCGGCCCATGTATCGGTTTCTTGCCTTTGCTTTGCTTGCCGCCAGTGTGTTCGCTGCACACACCCCAGCCCAAATTTCGAGCTCTGGTATTGAGCCCATTCGCGTCCCGGCTGGAACGACTCTAGCGTTTCACCTGCAAACTCGTCTTCGTCACAACACGTCGGATCCCCTCGACGCGCTTCCTCAGGGAACCGTGTTCCACGTCAAAATGCTCAATCCCGTCGATTCAAGCGCTGATCGCGACGGTGCTGAATTTCACGGCGTCGTCGTATCGGACCTGAGCCTTGGCGATGACGTCTTGATCCACGCTGACTCCGAAGTGATTGGGATTCTTGTTCTCCTCCGCAGCAAAAATCATCCCGACGGTTTTCGCTACGAACTTCTTCTTACCGAGCTCATCGACCACGGAAAATCCTATCCCCTCACCGCTTCGCTCAACACTTCCTTTTACGATGCCGCGTCTCAGCCTTCTCCGGCCCCAAGTCCTGCAGCCATGCCGATGAAGGCAGAAGAAAAAGAATTGCCCAAACCCGGCGCACCTGCCAATACCAAGTTAGCTGTAGTTCAGCCGCAATAATTTACCTAGCCAGATTGTCCACAGTGCCGCGAAGAGTTTGCCAGTTCTGGTACTAGCAGACATGGCGCTCCAAAATCTTTGCCTTTCCACGTAACTCGTTATAATTGTTGCAGTTCATAAATATTGCGCTATCCGTTTCACTCTGGCACGCCGTCTGCACTATCAACCGCGCCTGGCCAAATCTCCAAGGAGGGCTTTGAAATGAAGAACGTATGGCGATTTGGTTTCTCGACGTTGGCTGGTACGGTTCTCGTAGCGGGAGCTTTGGCAATTCCACCGGCGAACATGCATCAATCTACACCTGCTCGACAGACGACCCCGCAGACACAATCCGTGTCTGGAAAGATCGCCTCTGTTGATCAGAATTCGTTCACTCTGACGGTCGGCTCCGGCTCCACTGTTGCTACCGAGCAATCGACCGCCGCTGCGAGCACCATGTCCTTCACGATCGATAAGAACACGACTGTAGATGGCAAGCTGAAGGTTGGCTCCACCGCAGATGTGACCTACCGCTCGGACAACGGCGCGAACGTGGCGATCAGCGTTCACGTTACTCCCTGAACTTCGCTGATAGCGCACCAACTCGAACACTAGGTCTGAGTTCAGCTTGCCTCGGGGCTCTTCGAAAGACTCTTTCCCCGATCTTTCGAGGGGCTCTGGCAAGCGTAGTTTTGCTCGTTCATCCCACTGCTGCTCAAGCTCCTGAAAGTTCGACCGCCTAAATCGGATAGATGTGCAGTTCATTCTTGATAGAAAATCCTTCGCGTAGCGAGCGATACTTCCTGCCGCTTCAACTTAACGAAAGCACGCGAGGACAAAAATCATGCTGCCCATCCGGATTGTAGCCATCCCGACAGAAATCGCCGAAGCAGTTCGTTCCACAATGCGCGCGCCCGTCTACGGATTTCCAGCCCACGCCGAACTCGCAACGGACGCCGCCCCCTGCCGCCACTGCCTGCGCCTTATCGCTCCAATCCAGACGCGCAGAATCCTGTTCACTTACGACCGTTTCAGCGGCGTGGAATCGCTCCCCCAGCCCGGCCCAGTCTACCTTCATGAAGAAAATTGCCCGCGCTATCCAGAGCACGGAGGCTTTCCCGAAGAATTGCGCGTCAGTCCGCGCACGCTGGAAGGATATGCGCGCGGCCGCCGGCTCATCGATCAAGAATATGTCTCCGACGGCCGGTTCGAGCCAGCCATCGAAAGTCTTTTCGCTCATCCAGAAATTGACTATCTCCAGGTCCACAGCACAACGGCGGGATGTTTCACCTTCCGAATCGAACGGGCGTCCGAGCCCGACGATCCCTCGCGATAGCACGCGCCATACTCGTCAAAAGTCCCGGCGAATCAATCCGCCCAGGCCAGATAACCCGGCACGATCAAATTCGCCACCGGAACGATAGTCAGGATGCCCCACCAGTTGGGTTTGTTGCGAGCTTCCGCGATCCCCATCCACACAATAATGAGAATCACGATATTGACCAGTGGAATCAAGAACAGAATCAACCACCAAACAGGTTTCTTGGCGATGTTCAGCATCAGAATCAAGTTTGCGATCGGAATCCAGGCGAGCCAGGGATTTTCCGTGTTGGTCTTCTCGGCGATCGTCTGAAGCGCCAAAGCGTGGTACACGTACGCGATCGCGAAGAAAATGCCGAAAATCAAAAAGAATCCGCTCATGAGGGCTGCCGTCGCGGCTGGGTTGTTGTGTTGGGCGAATGCCTGATTCGCGGGAATTAATATGGCTGCCAACGTCAGTAACAGGCCCATTCTTAAAAACATTCTGGTTCGTGATTTCATCGAGGTCTCCCTTTTTAGAATTTGACCCTTCGTGATTGGCCAACTGCCCCAGGGAATACGGATAGCCGCGCAAGAGTGGAGCGCCCGAACCTTTGGCTCCGACAATTGCGGAGAAGCGCGATGTGTTCTGTGTGAGACCCGACTTCAGGCTGCCGTGGTACAAGCTTTATGCAAAACACGCGGCCCTGTCAAAAGACTTCTGCGATTCTTGACCTGGCTTGCTTCCGATGCGTCAACAGGTAACCTCAAGCACCCGCCCTGGCCAACGGCCGGCTGCATTGCAAACGACATTACTTGGGAGTACCCTCTGGCCGGCCCTTTCCCGCAGAGCTGCCGCATTCCTTCGCTCCGTGAGGAGGCCAGCCCCAGCCATCCAGTCCCCAAACGAAGGAGGACGCATTCACATGCCCCTCGACTCGAAACTCATCGTAAAGCGCCTCTACGGAGACGTCTGGAATAAACGCAAACTCGAAGTCGTCAGTGATCTTTTTTCGCCCAGCCACGCGCTGCGCGACAACAACTTCACCGGCTCCTCGGTCGGCCCTGAAGCTTACAAAATTCAGGCCGCGCTCTACTTGGCCGCCTTCCCCGATCTTCGCTTCACCGTCGAAGACACTATCGCCGAAAAAGACAAGCTTGTCAGTTCCTGGACGATTACTGGTACTCACAAAGGCGAGTTCATGGGCGTTCGTCCCACCGACCGCAAAGTTACCATCGAAGGCATCACCATCCACTACCTGGCCAACGGCAAGATCATCGACTCCAATGTCAGTTGGGACGCGCTCGGCCTCATGCGTCAGCTCGGCGCTTTTCCCGCCGTCGCCCAGCCCAAAGGCGCATCCGCCCGCTGATTGCGCCTCACGCGCCCCTAACCCATTTCATCCACAGATATGGAACAATGACCTCATGCGAATCGCTCTCGAAATTTCCGCCCCACTCTACCGTGAGCTGAAATCCAAAGCAGTCCGCGAACAATGCTCTGTTGAGGAACTGATTTTGCGAGGTTTGAGAGCAGAACTGCGTCGACCGTCAAAGAAGCGTCGGCGCCGAGTGTCTTTACCGCTTATTCGTTCGAACAATCCTGGTACGCTTCAGATTGACAACACCAAAATCTTCGAGCTGATTTGCTTTCCCTGACGCTGAAACTCGTCTTGCGGCTACCGATTGGCGGACTTGCTCCGTAGATCTACAAGCTTCGCCCGCTGTGCCGGCGTCAATTTGTTTTTAATCCGCACGTACTTACCGCACGTAGGGACTTATGCGCTGGCAGGTCGTGCTAGTTTCTTCCGAAGTGCCGGCGCCAGCTCCGTGCCCAGAATTTCAATCGCCCGCTTCATCTTCTCGTGTGGTAGCGTCGACACGCCCATCTGAAACGTCAGCCGCGAAATCCCGCCCAAAGCCTTATCAAAGTAGAGAATCTTCTTCTCCACAGTTTCCGCGTCGCCGATCAGCAGTGCTCCCTTCGGTCCGCGCACGGCATCAAATTTTCCACGCGTCGTCGGCGGCCACCCGCGCTCCTTCCCAATCTCCGTGAACGTGTGCGCGTAGCCCGGAAAGAAAATGTCCGCCGCTTCCGCCGTACTGTCTCCCAGAAAACCGATCATGTGCAGCCCGACCTTCAGTTGCTCCGGCGCGTGACCTGCGCGCCTCCCGGCTTCACGATACAAATCAATCAGTGGCCGAAACTCTTCCGGCTTGCCGCCAATGATTGCCACCATCAGCGGCAGTCCCAGCATTCCCGCTCGCACAAAGGAGGTCGGCGTCCCTCCAACTCCAACCCAAATCGGAAGCGGATTCTGCAACGGCCGCGGATAAATCGCCTGGCCCGTCAGCGCCGCTCGGTGTTTGCCCGACCAACGTACCTGCGTGCTCTCGCGGATCTTCAGCAACAGCTCCAGCTTCTCGGAAAATAGCTCGTCGTAATCCTCCAGCCGTAGTCCGAAAAGTGGATAAGACTCGATGAACGAGCCGCGCCCCGCAACAATTTCCGCCCGTCCGTTCGAAATCAGATCCAGCGTCGCGAATTCTTGGAAAACGCGAACCGGATCCGTCGCACTCAACACCGTCACTGCGCTCGTCAGCCGGATGTTCTTCGTTCGCGCCGCGGCGGCAGACAGAATCACCACCGGCGCCGAGTCGAGAAACTCCGCGCGGTGATGCTCCCCAATCCCAAAAACATCCAGCCCCACCTGATCGGCCAGTTCGATTTCCTCGAGCAGATGCTGCATCCGCTCCACCGGCTTCAGTGTGATTCCGGTAGCCGGGTCGGAAATCGCCGCCGCAAAACTGTCAATTCCGATCTCCATGAATAGGCTCCCTGCCTGATCCAAAGCTGCAAGGAGAGACGCAGGACTTTCCGCGCGTCTCTCCCTCTTACGCTTACTCCGATTTCGCCACGAACAGCCCCGCGAGGTGCTGCTTGTTCCGGATCGCCACCACCACCCAAAGCACGGTCACCACAAGAGCCAACGGCAGCCCCGCCGGAGCCATGAATGCGTGGAAGGAAAGGATATTGACGATCACCGGACCCAGAATCACCAGCGCGAGCGGCACAAACCGCCCCACCAGCAGCAATACGCCTCCAATCACTTGCACGCCGAAGATAATCATCCAGTACGGAGTCGCGACCACCGCTGCTAGGAACTGCCCCGCTGCCCCAGGAGGCGGCGGCATGTGGATGAACTGCAGGAACCCGTTTAGCCCGAACACCAGAAAAACTAGCCCCAACAGCAGTCGTGCGATCAGCGATGCTATTTTCATTTTCCCGTTTCCTCCGTTTTTGATTTGCAATGTTTGATTTGTGATGCTCAGTGACTGGCGTGAGCGTGCACTTTTTCCAGCGTCGGAGCAAGGAAAGCCTGCACGTCCACCTTGCCGGACCTCAATTGTGCCGTTCCTTCGGCGGCGATGATTGTCACATCGCTGATGCCCAGGAATCCGAACAGCGCCCGAAGATAAGGCGCCACAAAGTTCATCGAGGCCAGCGCTCCGTTTTGCTCGTAAACCGCGCCGCTGGCGATCAACAACGTGGCTTTTTTCCCGGTCAACAACCCCTTCGCGCCGTTCGCCCCATACGTGAAAGTCTTTCCAGCGCGCACGATCTGATCGATCCAGAGTTTCAGCGTCGACGGGATGCTGAAGTTGTGCATCGGCACGCCAAACACATACTCATCTCCGTGCTGTAGTTCCGCGATCAGAGAATCCGAAACCGCCAGAGCGTCCTTCTGTTCCTCAGTCAGCGCTTCCTCAGGCGTATACGCCGCCGCGACCCAAAACCCGTCGATCACCGGCAGGTTCAGCGTGCTCAAATCTCGCTTAATCACCTTTCCCCCGGGATGCGTCTTGAGCCACGTTTCGACAAAATCCGACGTGAGCTTCCGCGATATCGACCTTTCACCCATGGGACTCGAATCGAACCTTACTAATGTGGGCATAAGAGCCACCTCCAAGGCATCAGATGCAGCATAAGCAACAGTCGTTGCATATTACCACGCGACAGCTGTCTTGTAAACGACAATCCTCACGTTCTGCTATACTGAGCCAGGAGGAGTCTCGTGCTTCATGAGGACTGCCAACGCCTGGATCCCCGTATTCTCAGGACCCGTCAACTCCTTCAAGACGCTCTTCGTCGCTTGCTGCAAGAGATGGAGTTCGACAAGATCTCCGTCCAGGACATCACCCTGGCCGCTACCCTGAACCGGGCCACCTTTTACGCCCACTATTCGGATAAGTTCGCGCTCCTTGAGGAATTCATCCGCGTCAGCTTTTTGCGCCTTCTCAAGCAAAGGAATGTGCAGTTTGACGGCAGTTGCCCGTCTGCATTTCAGGC
>DASXMM010000287.1:0-3319 GCA_036495665.1 Candidatus Acidiferrum sp.
CGCGGTAATTTTCTGGAGCAGTTCCAACCGCAATAGCTGCCAGGGCGGCTCCGTAGTAGTCCGAGTCATCGGCTTCCCAGGGTTCATTCTTGAATCTGAGCCACAACCAGGCCCCTTTTTCGTCTCCGCTCGTCTGTTGCTCGGACCACATGTTTTCGAACGCGGTCCGCGTATCTTCGCTTAAGCGCGCATTCTGCGAGTTGCTGCCTGCGCTGCCGCCTGCATCGTTGCTTGCCAAAATCAGCGCGTTCAGAACCGATTCCGTTCCGCGAGACTCGACGGTTTTATAGACACCGCGGTCCTTGTCCGAATAAAAAGGCGCGACTTCGTTCCAAAGGCGCACGCGCTTCGTCACGTTGTCCAGCAGTTTGCGTTCGTTCGCCGAAAGGGTCCGCTCTCCAAGCGCGCCACGAAGCGCCGGCCGCGCCATCGCATAGGGCACCGCTGTGTGGCACGACACACAAAACGTGTCGTGATCGCGCGCGGCCCGCGGCCATGCCATCCACCAGCCTGCCCGTTGATCAAGATAAGCAGCTGCGGCTTTTTGATCCCACGTATTTAAAGTAGAAGTCGGGGCCGCAGGGTTGGCGGCGCGCGTCTCCGCGCGCCAAAGCACCGCAACGCTTGTCGCGATGAGGCACGCCGCCAGTCCTAATATTCTGCGCACAGTGGCCTCCATTCTCTGGCTATTCCTCGCTCGCGTAATGCATGTACATCGATTGGATTCCAACGCGGCCAGGTCCCGTAAAACGATTCACGATCAAGTTGAATCCGCCAAAAAGGCCGCTGGTCAGGCGGTCGACGATCGTCTCCATACGAACGGTCGGGTCTTTGTAGAGCCAGCCTCCGGGTTCGATATCGATCATCTCGCCTGGACCCAGAACTTTTTCGAAAACGTTCCCGTAGCCGTGCAGCCAGAGGATACCGTCGCCTGCGTGACTGTGAAACTTGTCGATGAAAAAACCGGTCCCGCCAAAGAGCATGTTCGCGGCGCCGCGCACGCGTTCGAAGGTATAGTCGATGCTGTCGGTGGCCGCGAGGAATTGATGCTCCCGAACATGCAGTTCGCGCCCCTGCGCGAGATGAATCGGAACAATGTGGCCGGCTCCATCCCGGCTGAAGGAGATCATTCCTGCGCCGCGCGCTTCGGTCACAAACACCTGCATCCCCGCCATCATGCGTTTCAGCGCGCCCTTCATGGGTTTCAGGCTGATTTGGACAGTTGGGTGCTTCCACAGCAGGATGTGATGCTCGAAATAGATGGATCTGGCGGAAACGTCAATCGTGAGCGCCGGCACAAGCTCGCCGTCGATGTGATACGTCACGCCGCCAAACGTTTCCGCCGAGGCGCTTGTGGGCAAAAGTTGCGGTAATCCGTTCATCGGTCGAGGCTCCCTGTTTCCCGTAAGTCTATCGCAGATTTAGCCCTGGAGAGTTGGGCTGACCGCTGCGTCATCCAAAGTTCACTCGGTCGAAAAATGCAGCGCGGCGATTTTGTTGTCTTTGGTGAGCTGCAGGGACAAGAAAAGATCCATGTGCTCGAAGCTCGCGCGATATTTATAGCTGCGCTGATCGCCTTCTTCCCCGCGCGTCAACAGATCCAACGACTTCAGCTCGCCAAGTTCTTTCATGTAGTCGCCAATCCCGCTTATGGCGTCCGGGAAGAGCTTGGCTTTTAGTTCGGGAGTAAATTGGTTGGCGTCGGCTTTTCCATCAGCGATTTGCTGGACTAAAGTTCGAACGATCTGCGCGGTTTGCGGCTCTTTGTCTTCGATGGGCTTGGGCTCCTCTGGCATCAGCGCTGGAACGTAAAAGCCTGCAACCGTGTGGGCAATTTTTGCAGGCTGCGCGTGATCCGCGTCGAGATTGGTAAGCACCACGACTGTCAATTTGTCGTCGACATATCTCGCGATATGACACGTAAAACCTTGCCACGCACCACCGTGCTCGATCACTCTGTGCCCGTTGACCTCGTTGATGTCCCAGGCGAACCCGTAGTTCGCTTTGTTGGGCTCGCCGTTATTGAGCTTCATCACCGTCCACATTTGATCGAGGCTCGAGCGCTTCAGCAGTTTCTCCGTGTAGAGTGCCGCGTCCCACTTCTCGAGATCGAGCACCGTAAAATAAAGTGTCCCATCGGCGGTGGAATTAAACGTCGGAGAAACCCACTCCTGATTTTTCAGTTGCCCTTTGACGAGTTCGTAGCCGGCGGCGCGATGCGGAATGATGTCAGCTTCACTGATGATTCGCGTCGTCGTCATTCCAAGCGGCTTGAAGATGCGCTCTTGCAGATAGTCGCCGTAAAATTTCCCCGTCACTCTGTGAATCACAATTCCCAGGAGTACATAATTTGTATTCCGGTAGGCCCAATCTTCGCCCGGCTTGAAGTCCATCGGCATGGCGGCGATTCGTTTATAGATCTCATCTTCCGTCATATCGAGCCGCAGATAAAACGGACCGTCAGGCTTGGTTCGCGGGCCATTCTCGTATTCGCTAAGACCGGAGGTATGGCTCAGCAAGTTGCGGATCTTGATGTCCTTCCAAGTATTGGGCGCGTCCGGAAAATATTTCTGAACGGAATCGTCGAGACCGACTTTTCCCTCTTCGACAAGCATCATCACCGCGGTGGCAGCGAATTGTTTGCCCACGGATCCCGATTGGAAAATCGTATCGGCCTTCACGGGAACGTCCCATTCGAGATTGGCTACGCCATATCCCTCGGCCTTAACGATTTTTCCATCGCGATAAACTCCCAACGCCAGGCCCGGAATGCGCTGCTTTTGCATCTCGCCGCGCAAGTAGGCATCGACCTTTGCGGCGTCATCGGATGGATAGGACGACACGACTGTCGCCATCGCGATCACCCAGAAGAATACGACACCCGCTTTTACCAGAAGTCCTCGCATTGAGCCGTCACCCTCCGTTTGGTCACATTGGAGATACAACATTTCACCCGCATTAGCCACTTCGTTCGCGCTTTTTACCAGCGGTGGTGCCACTCTGGCGAAGAGATTTGCACGAAGCGACACAAATCCGCACAAATCTCTCGACATCCTCTATCGGCGAACGGAAAAAGAGCGCACACTACAGTTTTGGGGGCGATCACATGTTAGCTGTTGCCGGAGTCTGGAAGAAAAAACGCGACGACTTGAAATCCAAGCGCAATTCGCTTTTCGAGAAATATTCGAAGCATCCCGACGAGTTTCACCTCGCGCTCGAAATCAAAAAGATCGATGACGAGATCGCCGATTGCACCCAGCACGTCGAGCAAGAAAGACGCTCCGAACGCTCCGCTTCACCCGCCAAGAAGCTTCAAACC
>DASXMM010000288.1:0-9741 GCA_036495665.1 Candidatus Acidiferrum sp.
ACAAAGAATTCCAGCGCGCAGATCAACTTGCCCCTGCTTCCAATATTCACGCAGTGCGCCCATTCCCACCGGCGGCAGGAGAATAAGAAGCGAAGTCCCTTGAGCCACGTGTTGGTCCATGCGCAGCAAATAGACCATCGCTGGCACCAGCACCACGCCGCCACCAATACCCAGTAGCCCGACGAGCACGCCCACGACGATCCCAAGCAACAAAACGATTACAGTCATCGCTAAATAGAGGCTGCGCCTCGCATCGATTCCCTATGGTCCAGCGGATTCATTCTATCTTCCCCCGTCTCACGGCGGCCCGCAACCACTTGTAGGCCAGCGGTAACACTTCGAATCACCACGATTTTTTGTTCCGCCAGAACCTGCTATATTGATATGTCTTTATCCATCGGCCGATTGGCCTGTTTGACTCCCAAAAAATCACCAGGAGAGCTACGGAACTCATGCCGACAGACCGGAAACCCGAATTCTTCAAAGGCGCTCAACTGAAAGTCGCCATCATTGGCTGCGGATATGTTGGCCTGCCGTTAGCCCTACGGTTCGCGGAAGCAGGCCACAAAGTAACGGGATTCGATACCGATCCGAACAAAGTTTCGATGCTCAACGCCGGCAAGTCCTACATCGAGCACATACCCCAAACGAAGATCCAGCAATTCGTGAACTCCAGGCACTTCGGCGCCACCACGGATTTTGCGCGTATCAAGGAAGCGGACGCCATCATCATCTGCGTGCCCACACCTCTGGACGAACGGCGCGAACCCGATCTCAGCTATGTCGAGCAAACCGCCATCTCGATTCAACCTCATCTCCAGCGCGGCCAACTCGTGGTTCTGGAGTCAACGACCTATCCCGGCACCACGGAAGAACTCGTTCTTCCCATTCTCGAAAAGAGCGGTCTGCACTGTCCCATCGCTGCCGGCCCCGAAAACGAAAATGTTTTCTGTGACTTTTTTCTCGCGTTTTCCCCGGAACGCGAAGATCCCGGCAACAAACAGTTTGGCCTCGCGCAGATTCCCAAAGTCGTTGGCGGCGTAAATCCGCCCAGCGGTCGCGCCGCGCAAGCAATCTACGCCCAGGTTGTCGCGCGAGTGGTGCCGGTCAGTTCTACCCGAGCCGCCGAAATGGCCAAGCTGCTCGAGAACATCTTCCGCTGCGTCAACATCGCCCTCGTTAACGAACTCAAAATGCTCAGCCTGCGCATGGGCATCGACATTTGGGAAGTGATCGACGCGGCTGCAACCAAGCCGTTCGGCTTTATGCCTTTTTATCCGGGCCCGGGCCTCGGCGGCCACTGCATTCCGGTGGACCCGTATTACCTTTCCTGGAAAGCGCGCGAATTCGATTTCTCCACGCGTTTTATCGAACTCGCCGGCGAGGTGAACACCGCCATGCCCTATCACGTGGTGGATGCCGTCGCTGCGGCGCTCAACAACCATCAGAAAAGTCTCAAGGGCGCCAAACTCCTGATTCTTGGCGTCGCTTACAAAAAAGACGTCGACGACCTTCGCGAATCACCCACCCTCAAAATTATGCAATTGCTCCAGCAGCGCGGCGCGAATCTGGAATACAACGATCCCTATTTTCCTCAGCTCCACAAAATGCGCCACTATAACTACGAAAACATGAAGTCCATCCCCCTCAACCCGCAAACGCTTGCGAGTTACGATGGCGTTATCATCGCGACGGATCATTCCAGCTACGATTATTCAGCGATTGTGGACGCCGCCAAGCTGGTTGTCGACACCCGCAACGCTACGCGCCGCGTCATGCGTCACCGTCAGAAAATCGTTCTTTGCTAGGCGCCGAATGGCCTCATCCGCCGATGAAATACGACGGCAGCTCGAAGAGAGCGCTCGCGTAAAACAAAGTTTTTCCGCAGTACTTATCGCCCGCATTGCGCAATTTGCTGAAAAAAGCGCGGCCGCGTTGCGGGCCGGCAGAAAAATTGTTTTCTTCGGCAACGGCGGAAGCGCCGCCGATGCACTGCACTTGGCCGCCGAGCTTGTCGTGAGGCTGCGCTCCGACCGCAAGGGCCTCGCCGCCCTCGCACTGACCACCAATCCCTCCGTGCTCACCGCCGCGGGCAACGACTACGGCTTCGAGCATATTTTTTCCCGGCAAATCGAATCGCTGGTCGCTCCTCAAGACGTCCTCGTAGCCCTATCAACGAGCGGCTCAAGCGCAAACATTGTGCGCGGAGTGGAAGCCGGGCGCGCCCGAAGCGCCTATCTCGTCGCCTTCACTGGCGAAACTGGCGGGGCGCTCGCCAACAAGGTGGATCTTTTACTCAATGTTCCTTCCCAAGACCCTCAGCGAGTCCAGGAAGCGCACATCACCATCGGTCACATCGCCTGCGCCCTGATCGAGCAGGCAGCTATTTTGTAAGGGCGGACTTGCCCTCCCTTTGATCCCGAAAAAACCTTCAATTCATGGAAAGAAATACAGCGACCTGGGGGACTCTTACTTCGCGCGCATCAACTGCACCTGAGCCGTCGCAAACGGCATAACCGCCTCCAACAACACCGGCGTGCGCGCCACATTGTTCGCAAAATACATCGTGAAATGCGCGTCCTTCATCTCCTGCCCGTTCTCAAACACGCGAATCTCAATCTTCGAAGCCTTGTAACTCCCAGCCGGAACAGTCACGGCCTCGCCCGATCCCGCCAGCTTCGCCCTCACATCGTAGAGTTTATGCCCGTCGTACACCGGCCCCCGCACTTCCGCCGTTTTCGTCCAATCCACGTTCCGCAAAAACTGCATCATCCCCAGCGGATCGCGCGTCCCCGGAAGCACTCGCGCCGCGGTGGTATTCGGAGGTGCCGGCTCTTTTCCCGTCGCCATCATCCGTTGCACCGAGTCCACTTTCTGTCCCCGCTCGCTCAAGTGCATCTCATATTGCAGACTCGTCATCGTCGCGGCGTCGCTATAGGAATCGAACTGGTCGTCCAATTCGAATACCATACGCAGCGGATTTTCCGTGTGCGCGAATGCCTGAAGGTGCCATGCATTCTTCCCAAGAAAATCCTTGTGCTCGGCGATTCGCAGTTTCAGATCGGCCACGTTACTGAGGTTCGCGACATTTGCCGTATATTCGAGCACTTCGCCACCTCGCAGCGGCAATCCGGGATCAGGCGCGGGCTCCCCACTCTTGTTCGGGCTCCCAGCGGGCGGCGCGCCCCTCGGATTTGCTCCAGCCACAGGCGGCTTGTTCGCCGGCGAGTCCATTGACTCAGAAAGCCGCGCCGTCGCGGCTCGCAACGAAGCTTCGCTCCGCGCCCTCAGCCAGTAGTAACCTCCAACCGCTGACCCGACAACTATCAGTGCGGTGATGCCGATGGCCTTCCGGTAGCTCATGCTCTTTGTGTGACCTGCACTCGAAACATTCCGTTGCCTACCCCTCTTCCATCGTACAATACGAATTCATCCGCGGTAGCCGGCAAAAATCGCCGGACGCCAGCCACGAGCTTTGAGGTTACCAAAACGCGAGGCCCGCGTCTTCGCCGGCGCCTCGTAAATGACCGGGATGGCACTTCACCGCTCACGGACCTCGGCATAGGAGGATTTCCTGAATGCGCTACCTCGTTACGGGCGGCGCCGGTTTCATCGGCTCGAACACGGTGGACGAACTCGTCCGGCGCGGCCACAGCGTCGTCGTGCTCGACGATCTCTCATCCGGCAAAGAAGATAACCTCGCCGAAGTCCGCAACAAAATCACCTTCATCAAGGGAAGCATCACCGACATCGAAGTGGTCCGCAAGGCCATGCACGAAGCCGAATATGTCCTTCACCTCGCAGCTCGCACTTCCGTCCCACGCTCGGTGAAAGACCCCATCGAAACCAACAAAATCAATATCGATGGCACTCTCAACGTCTTGGTTGCTGCGCGCGATGCCAAAGTGAAGCGCGTCGTTTTCGCTGCGTCCTCTTCCGCTTACGGCGAGACACCTACGCTGCCTAAAGTCGAAACGATGCAGCCCGCACCCATTTCACCCTACGGCGTCACAAAATTCGTTGGCGAGCTTTACGCACAAACCTTTGGTCGCTGTTATGGCCTCGAAAATGTCTCCCTGCGTTACTTCAACATTTTTGGTCCCCGCCAGGATCCCGGATCGCCATACTCCGGCGTACTCGCGAAATTCTGCATGTGCTTTTTGGAAGAAACGCAACCGGTCGTGTGTGGCGACGGCGAACAGTCGCGCGACTTCACCTACGTGGAAAATGCCGTCCAGGCCAATCTTCTCGCTTGCGAAGCGCCCGGCGCTTCCGGCAAAACATTCAACGTCGGTACCGGCGCCCGTTTCACGCTAAACGAGACCATTCAACTCCTCACAAAAATCTCCGGCAAGAAACTCACTGCAAAGAACGAGCCTCCGCGCGACGGCGACATTCGCGACTCCCAAGCCGACATAACCCAAGCTCGCGAGTGCCTCGGCTACGATCCACAAGTCAGTTTTGAAGAAGGTCTTACCAGAACGTTTGAGTGGTACCGCGCCAGTCAAGTCAAAACCGAAGCACAATCCAAAGACTAAACGCGCTCGGTTGCCTCCACGTGATCGTGTCCATCGTGACGCGGTCCGTGGATGGCAACGAACAGTTCTCCTGGACGTAGTCCGCGCTTACGTCTCTGCGATCTCCCTGCCCTCAGCGAACTCTATGTGCATCTTTTCCGCTGGTCTTTAGGGAGTCACCGTCTTCCCGTAACTCAAAGGCTCTCCCACCTGCGGCTTGTCGAAATTCCAAAAGTACAAAGGCCCCAACTTCTTCTGCTCCGGCCAAACCTGGTCCAAAGTATCGCCCTCAAACAATTCCCCGTTCTTCATTACCCAGTGAATCGTATTCGTGTTGTGAATGTCGTCTAATGGATTCTTGTCAAAAATCACCAGATCAGCCAGTTTCCCCGGTTCCAAAGAACCAAGCTCCTCCGGCCGCCCGATGATTTTCGATCCGTTCAAAGTAGCGCATCGCAGCACCTCCATCGGTGTCATTCCCCCGCTCGCCAGCATCCACATCTCCCAGTGATACCCCAGCCCCTGCAATTGCCCGTGGCTCCCCACGCCCACAAGCCCGCCAGCCCGCAAAAGCTTCGCCATCTGCGCCGCGAATCTCGGGAAAGCGTACTCGTCCTTCCGGAACCAGTCCGGCCTCCTATTCGTCTTTTCATCCAGCAAAACATGCGGCGTGAAGTGGTTGAGCTTCGCGTCGCCGTGCACGTCGGTATTTTCGAACCAGTATTCCTGCCCGAACGGCCCGCCATAATTCACAATCAGCGTCGGCGTCTCCGCAATTCCAGACTGCGCAAATATCTGCAACACATCCTTGTACAGCGGAGTGATCGGCAGCGTGTGCTCATTCCCGTGGAAACCATCGATCACGTGCGTCAGGTTGAGCTTCAGGTCCAACCCGCCTTCCGTCGTCGGCATCATTTCCAGCTCTTTCGACGCCTCCACCATGAACTGCCGCTGCTTCCGGTTGCCCACGATGTAGCTCTTGATGTTGTGCGTGCCGTAATATTTCTTGTATTTTGTCAGCACGCCCTTCACTTCTTCCTCCGACTTGAAATCATTGTCGGAGAAAACGCCAGGCCCCGTCGAAAACGCGCGTAACCCGATAATGTCTCCGCTGTCCACCAGGTCCTCGTAGGCGAACATGTCGTTCGTGCTGGTCTGCACATCAAGTCCCGACGTCACGCCGTAAGCCAGGTTTGCCAGAAATGCCGAATTCTCGGTGTCCAGAATACCGCGCCGAATTTCAAACCAGTGCGCGTGCGTGTCGATGAATCCCGGCGCAATCGTTTTCCCAGCCACATCAAAGACCTTCGCCCCGGCAGGCGCCGCTCCCTTCGGCCCGACGCTCTTAATCCGGTTGTTCTCGATCACGATGTCCGCGTTCTTCAGCACCTCGTCGCCCTTCATCGTCACCACGGTCGCCCCTCGTAGGACAATCGTTCCCTTTGGCGTCTTCCGCGGCACTTCGATGTCAACGGCGATCTCCTCGACGTTCTTCTCTTCTTCCTTGAGCTTCTTGGCTTCTTTTTTCTCTTCCTTCTTTTCGTCCTTGCTCGCGTCCGCTGCCCCGTCCTTCTTATCAGCCTCCTTCTCGTCCTTCGGTGGCTCAAACGAGATCGCGCTCAGCGGCTCGCGAAACAGGCTGGCTCCGACGGCCCACGTGATCGTCTTCCCGTCATCCGCCCAGTTGAAATAGTCCGCCCCGATATCCGTGAGCCGTTTCACCGGCACCGAGGGCGACGTCACATTTACTGTCGGCGCCTCGCCGCCCACCACCGGCATCGCCGTCAAGTAAAGCTGATTCATCACACGCGCCAGCACCCACTGCCCATCCGGACTCACCCGCGCATCGCCCGCAGGAATGGGTTCATCGGCGAAGTAGCCGCCGGTCCCCTTCACCTGCAGGTGCGTGCGCCGGTCCGTCCCGTCAAACCGCAGCGAAACGAGACCCCGCGGCGTGTAAATGTAAATCCTGTCCTTGTCGTGCGTGAAGTGCGGCGAGCCCGCGCCGCGCGCTGGCAAAATCAAATTGGCGTCGCCACCGTCCGCGGGAATCCAGATCAGATCGGCGTTGCGCGTCTGCCCGCTGTCGATTTGTTGCGTCTCGCGGTCATACGCATTGCCCCGCAGCGCCACGATTTTCGTTCCGTCCGGCGACCACGCCGGACTGCTGTACAACGCTTCCGTCCTCGACAATCGCTGCGGTGCTCCGCCCGCAGCGGCCACCTTCCATATCTGCCCGCCCGCCGTAGACCACGTCACGTACGCGATCGATTTTCCATCCGGCGACCACGTCGGCTCAAACTCCCGCGCGTTCCCGCTCGTCAATCGCTGCGGCTTTCCGCCCGGAATGTCCATGACGTAAAGGTGCGTCATCGCGGAAAAAACCATCTTCTTCCCATCCGGCGAATCTACCGGCGCCTGAATCAACCGCACCTTCACCGGCCCTTGCTCGACCTTCTGCGGAAAATCCAATTTCGGTCCCAACTCCTGCGAAACCTGTGCCGTAAACGGAATAACGCTCTCCGCGCCAGTAGCAATATTCAGCCGCCGGATTTTTCCGTCCTGGTTGTACACAATTTCTTTCCCGCCAGGCAGAAATGCATATCCCGGAAAGAGATCGCGCGTATAACGAGACTCCTGATCGTCTCGCGTGATCGGATACCGCACCCAGCGGTCTTCGCCCGTCTGCAAATTCCGCATACGCAAACCGCTCTCCGTCTCATACCGCGTCACATACAGCATCACGTTTCCATCTGGCGAAAGCTCCGGCCGGAAGCTGCTCTCCGCCTGCTGCAGCAAAATATCCTCATCGCCCGTCTTGCGGTCGCGCCGCGCGATTTGCCACAGTGGAAATTGCGCGTTGTATTCAAATCCTCCGTTCTTCTTCGCATAGTAGAGATACTTTCCATCCGGCGAAGCGACCACTCCCACCGCATTCCCCTGCTCACGCCGCGGAGTCGTAGGCCCGCCTTTCGCTTTGGTCACCTGCACGCCGGAGCCGCCATTCACGTGGTACATCCAAATCTCAAACGTATTGATCCCAAACCCGGCCTTCGACACAAAAATATAATTCCCGTCGGCCGCCCAACTCGGCGAAGCAAACTCATTATTCGGATCCTTCGACACCTGCTTCGAGCCGCTGCCGTCCGGATGCATGATCCAAACGTTTTCACTGCCTTCGCGATCCGAAATAAACGCGATCCACTTTCCATCCGGCGAAAACTTCGGCTGGCTGTCAAACGCCATTCCACCATCGATCAACTTCGCCGTCCCGCCCTCGATTGGAAGCGTATAAATGTCGCCAAGCAATTCGAACACAATCGTCTTCCCGTCCGGCGAAACATCCAGCGAGAGCCACGTCCCCTCGTCGGTAGTAAATTCAATCTTCCGCGTGCCCTTGAGCGGCAGCCCCTTCTTCTCGTCCTTTTTCTCTTCCTTCTTTTCGTCCTCCTTATCCTGGCTGTCCCGGCCCGTCGCATCCTGCGCGACCATGTCCTGGGACGCCCCGCCCTGATTCGGTCTGTCCTGCGTCCTCGCTTGGGTACACCATCCAAATCCGCCAAGAATCACCGCAACCAAAACCCGCGCGCCCAAACCAAGCCGCTTCGCGTTCATTCCTTTTCCTCCATATAACTCTTAACTCGTCGACCCGGTTCGAATCCGTCGCAATCTACGGCTCATCCTCATCCGCGTCGCCGCCCCGCCCACCGGTCCGTTCCGGCGGAGCCGGCACAATATGCGGTATCCCCGCGTCATTCATCTTCTTGTTCAACGCCGGCAAATCCTCTTCCACGATCTTCTTCACCTGCGCCGACGCCTCGCTCAACAGCGGCGGCAATTCTGCCAACCTATCTTTCTGTTGCCCACCCGGCGCCGCCCAGAACCCATCGAGATCCCTCAACAACCCCTGCACCTGCTGCGGCAAGGGCTCCGGCTTCCATTCGAACGCGGGTCCCGCATTCCCCAACCCTTCGCGATCCCGCGCATACTTCTCCGCCACCGCGTCCACCTTCTTCTGCAGCTCGTCTGCCGCCTTTCTTATCTCCTCAGGAATCTTCGGCGCTTCCGGCTTGTCCGCGTCCTTTTTCCACTGCTCCCTCGCCGCCTTCAATCCATCCTTGATGCCCACAATTGCCTTGCGGTCTTTATCGGCAGTCTTCGCCATCGCGTAGAGCAGCGCAATCGCCTCACTCCGCGCCCTGCGGTCCGCCGCCGAAATTTGCAATCGCGGATCGTCCTCCACAACCACGGTCTGCGACTCTTCCTTGCTCCCCGCCTTGATTTTTATCGTGTACTTCCCCGGCTCAACCAGCGGCCCGCGCGGCCCAAAATCAAATCCCGCCGCAGCCACTTCCAACTGTTCCGGTGTAGGCACCGCCGGCGAATTCCACCGCAAATCCCAATTCGTCCGGTTCACTCCCGCCTTCCCCGGCCCGTCAAACTCCCGCACCACCTTCCCATCCTTATCCAGAACGGTGATTTTAACTTTCCCCTCAGTCTTCCCCGCTGTTTCCGGACCGTTTGCTTTTCCAGCCGCCGAAGTAGCCGAAGGAGCAGCCGCAGGGGCTTCCCTTCTTTCCTGCCCTCTCGCCTTCTCGTCTACGACCGTCGTTGGTTTCTGTTCCTGCGGCTTGGCCTTTTCTTCCTTAGCTTTTTCTTCCGCGGTTTTCTCGCCCGCCGCTTTGTCATCCGCGCCCGCCTTCGGCTTCTCCGGCGGCAAAGCCTCCTTCAGGTAGTAATTCAAAATCGCTCCATACGGAGGATTCTTCCCCGTAAACATCTTCTGCCCCGCGCTCCACCGCCTCTCGCGCAAATCCCACACAATCGCCGGCCGTGGCGCAAAGAACGTCAACTCCGACGCAGCCACGCCGCCATCAAACTTCTCAATCGGCGTCAAATCATCGAAAATCCAGATCGACCGCCCGTGCGTCGCCAAAACCAAATCATTCTGCTCCGCCTGAATCTCAATATCGTCCACTGGCACCGTCGGAAAATTATTCTTCAGCGCGGTCCAGTTTGCCCCGTGATCCCACGACACCCACAACCCAAACTCCGTCCCCGCAAAAAGCAAATTCGCGTTCCTCGGATGCTCGCGCACCACGTGCACTGTCCCCGCCGAGTCCGGAATCCCATTGCGAATCGCCTTCCACGTCTCCCCATAGTCCGAAGTCTGAAACAAATACACGTTGTAATCGTCCGTCCGGTGCCCATCAAACGTCGCAAA
>DASXMM010000289.1:0-4506 GCA_036495665.1 Candidatus Acidiferrum sp.
CCCGGCAGCGACGTCGGCTGGCCCGTCAAGAACAATTTCGGACTGATCTCTGGCGTATCGGAGAACGGTAAGCCCGATCCTCTCGGCGAGACCTTTTCCTGTCCCGCGTTCGGTTTGGTCAGCGGCAATTCCTGCGTCGCCTTTGCCTGGCAGTTCGGCCGGATGACCCAGCTCCCCGGACTTGGCGGCAACAACTCCATCGGAACGGGCGACAACAATCTCGGCCAGATCGTTGGCTGGGCCGAGAACGCCCACCAGGACCCCACCTGCGCGCCTCCCGCTCCCGGAGCCACCCAATTCTTGCAGTTTGAGGCCACCCTCTGGCAACGGGACTGGCACGGCAACTGGCAAGTGCGCGAACTTCCTCCCTATCCCGGCGACCCCGATGGAGCCGCCACAGCCATCAATGATTTAGGCCAGGCGGTTGGCATCTCCGGGCAGTGCGGCGTTGCCATCGGTGCCTATTCCGCTATTCATGCCTTGCTCTGGGAAAACGGTCAGCCCCTCGACCTCGGCAACCTAGGAGGTCATGGCTGGAACACCCCCGGCGCCATCAATGATCGCGGTGTCGTCGCCGGCTTCGCGAACGGGCCCAATGATGTCATCGGCGGCCAGCTCCAGTTCCGTTTTCTGGCCTTCATCTGGACCAGAGACCACGGCATGCAGAACCTCGGCACATTGCCGGGAGACGCCATGAGTGAAGCCACGGACATCAACGACCAAAATCAGATCGTCGGCGTCTCCTTTGCCGACTTTTTCTTCGACAACCCCCGCGCCTTTATCTACCAAAACGGGACGATGACGCCTCTAAACTCCCTCATCGGCTCCGCCAGCGCCGACTGGGATATCTCTTCCACTGGTGGGATCAACGACCGTGGCGAAATCGCCGTGCAAGCCAACATCGTCTCCGGCGGCATAGTCACGGGCGTGGCCCACGCCGTCTTGCTCGTTCCGTGTGATTCCGGCGACCGCGTGGCTTATGGCCAAACGCAAACGGTCATCATCCCAGACGATGTGCAGAACCAGATGCGCCGCCACATCCCCATCGGCCACTTCCAACTAGAGGTACAGCCGCAGCAATGACGCCCTCAAAACTGTGTAGGGGCGCAGCATGCTGCGCCCCACCTTGGCAACCAACGCCAGTGTTATGGCCCGCAAGTTCGCGCAATCCACCCTGTGAGGCGGACCTGGCCCCACCCGATTCGCCGCTCACGCGCCCAATTCATAACTCTCACCTAAATTCCTGCTTCATTTTTTATAAATCGGGAGTCTAACTCGATGAACCCTGTGGCTGGGAAATGAAACGAAAATAATAGAGATGTTGTCGAGGACGGGTGCGGGCGGCTCTAAACCCCAAGAATACCCCTCCGCCTGCACCCATCAATATACTTGACGCCAGCGAACACTGCGCGTTTCCAAATCACTCCGAGATAGGCGTGTGACAATCTGAACCGACTTTTAAGCCAGTTCAGAAGCCGAGTGTCTCCATGAACACAATTGCCAGGCGTCTCAGGATCAGCGCCATTTCTCTAGCCGTTCTCCTCGCAAGCATCGAACTCATGCCCGCTCGTTCCGCCCCTCCTCCGCAATCCGCAAACCCCACCCCCTGTTCCGAGCCCGAGTACCACCAATTCGATTTCTGGCTAGGCGATTGGGATGCCTTCGACATCGGCAGCACCCAAAAGAACGCCCATCTCCGTGTCGACCGCATCCTCGAAGGCTGCGTCATCCGCGAGGACTACCAGGGCGCCGACGGCCACAAAAGCGAAAGCTTCAGCCTCTACGACGCCTCCAGAAAAGTCTGGCACCAAACCTGGGTCACCAACCGCGGCGAACTCCTCATCATCGAAGGCACCTTCCAACCGGCCAAATAGTCCTCACTGGCTCCGATCTCACCCCCGCCGGTCAGAAACGGGAAGTCCGCGGCACATGGAAGCAGGTCGAGGGTGCCGTCCGCGAAACCGCCGTCACCTCCACCGACGCCGGCAAAACCTGGAACCCGTGGTTCGACATCGTCTTCCGTCCCCACAAACCGTAGCGCCTGAAACGCCTAGGTGTCGCAGCAAGCAAAAAGAGGCCAATTTGTCTCTTGACCAGAAAGCGTAAGTGCGGTATTCTCACAGCGAGGGAAAATCCCAAGAAACGGCAGCCCTGAGGCTGCCGTTTTTGTTTTTATAGTCGCGGTTTTCGGCGAGTATTCAGACGCCCCCGACGTCGCAGCTCGCCATCCGGGATTGAGCAAAAACACGCAAACGGAAGCCTCAAACTCGCGAAAATAGCTAACCTACTCAGAATCAACACTTATGCAAGTGCTGATTCTGCGCCATTTGAACCACCTTTAGAATCAACACTTACGAAAAAGGGGGGGAGGGGTACCCACTTATGGTTAACCAAAATGGACGAGAAAATGGATGGCTACCACTCCGCCACGTAGCAACTTAGATACGCACCGCTCAACGAGCCCGAACCAACCCATCCGCGTTCTCGTATCATAGTTAGGCCCATGCCCATGACCCTCCGCCGCCGGATCATCCGCATCCTCTTGATCCTTCTGCTCCTGCCGCCAATTCTGGCTGGAGTCGCAGGCTGGCTCGTCGCCCCCAACTTCCTCCACCCCATCCGCCGCGAACTCACTCCCGATCTGATCCGCGAAGCCGACGCCTCCTTTGCCCATAGCGACGGCCACCGCGAAGACTTCAACGTCCGCGCTCCCGATGGCGTCATGCTTAGAGGTTGGATCGTCCGCCCTACGAATCCGAACGGCAACTGGGTCATCCTCTTCCACGGGGTCGCCGACAACCGCATCGGTGTCGTCAGCCAGTCCGAATTCCTCCTCCGTGTCGGCTACAGCGTAGTCATGATGGACGCCCGCGCCCACGGCGCAAGCGACGGCCAAATCGCCACCTACGGCTGGCTCGAACGCAACGACACCAAAGCGATTATCGACGAGCTTTCCGTCAGAGAATCGCATCGGCATATCAATGTCCAGATGTATCAGCCGTTGTACCCTGGCGTGCCCGCCGCTGCGTCGCATCCGCCCCACATCTTTGCTCTCGGCGAATCGATGGGCGCCGGCATCGCACTGCAGTCAGCCGCCGTCGATCTGCGTATCGAAGCGGTCGCCGCCGAAGCTTCCTTCGCCAACTTGCGAGAAGCGGCTTTTGACTACGCCGGGTTGCGCCGCTCGCCCCTACTCGGTAAGACTTGGTTCAGACCCTTCACTTGGACGTTGATCTATCGCGACAGGCAACTCACCGGCCTACCTATCGACGAGGTCTCGCCGGAAAAAGCCGTCGCAAGCCGCGCATTTCCAGTGCTTCTGATTTGCGACGAGAAAGACGAGGCGCTTCCCTGCCGGCACACGCAGCAAATCTACGCCGCCGCGGTCGGCCCCAAACAAATCTGGGAAGTCCCCGGCGCATTCCACACCGCCGCCCTCGGCTTCCAACCCGCCGAGTTCCAGCGCCGCGTCCTCAACTTCTACGCTAACGTTGCCCACTCCAAGCCCGTCCAATAAGTGGCACAGGCTTCAGCCTGTGCAGATTTTTGAACCAGCAAGCGACGAGCCGCTAGCGAAGCAGTGATTTCGCAGCCGCAAAAGCTGATCACGGTGTCAACAAGGTGCAAAGCGGCGATTCGCTCTCGCGTGCTAAAATTGCAGATTCATGCCCGACGCTCCCCTCATCTCCGTCCACAGCCTCTCCAAGCACTACCGCAGTTTCAAGCGGCGCGAAGGCATCCTCGGCGGCCTTGTAAATCTCTTCCATCGCGAATACAACACCGTCAAAGCCGTTGAGAACGTAGATTTTGAAATCGGCCGCGGCGAAATGGTCGGCTACATCGGCCCCAACGGCGCCGGCAAATCCACCACCATCAAAATGCTCACTGGCATCCTGGTGCCGACCTCGGGCGAAATGCTCTCCAACGGTTTCGTCCCGTGGCGCCAGCGCGCTGCCTACGTAAAAACCATCGGCGTTGTCTTCGGACAGCGCACGCAGTTGTGGTGGGACATCGCCGCCATCGAATCGTTCAAACTTTTGCGCCGCATCTACGATGTTTCGCAGCGCGATTTCGACGAGCGCATGGAGCTCTTCAACCAGGTTCTCGGCTTAAAGGAATTGCTCGACGTTCCCGTGCGCAAACTTTCTCTCGGCCAGCGCATGCGCTGTGACCTCGCCGCCGCGCTGCTCCACAATCCGCCGATCCTTTTTCTCGACGAGCCCACCATTGGCCTCGACGTCGTCGCTAAAGACCACATTCGCCAATTCCTCCGCGCCATCAACGAACGCTACAAAACCACGGTCCTGCTCACCACCCACGATCTCGACGACATCGAAGAACTCTGCCGCCGCATCATGATCATCGACCGCGGCACGGTCCTCTATGATGGCCCTCTCGCTCGCCTCAAAGAGCAGTTCCTGCGCACCAAACAAATCAAATTTATTTTGCGCGACTGCGACCAGACCGCTCGCCTCGCGGCTTTCGAGCAAAACCTTCCCGTGCTTT
>DASXMM010000290.1:0-10510 GCA_036495665.1 Candidatus Acidiferrum sp.
CCGGGGCTCAATGTGCGCAGCGCCGGCATCAACATCGCCGCGAAACAAACGCCCAGCGCACCGCCGCTCACCGAAAGCAAAACACTTTCGCTCAGCAACTGTCGCACAAGGCGCCCGCCCGAAGCGCCAAGCGCCTTACGAACGGCAATTTCCCGTTCGCGAGCGGTTGCGCGAGCCAGCAGAAGATTCGCTACGTTCGCGCAGGCAATCAAAAGAACGAAACCCACGGCCGCCAGAAGCACCAGAAGCGAGGGGCGCAGGCCACTCACAAGACTGTCTTCGAGAGATTGCGCGGAAATTCCAAATCTCGTGGCGTCGGCGTTGCTCCCGAACTGCTGTTTGTAGCGCGCGTTAATGGTTTCCAATTCCGCAGAAGCGCGCTGCAGAGTCTCGCCCGGACGCAATCGCGCGATAACATTGAAGGCGCTCGCGCCGCCTTGAATTTGGGCTGGAGTCAGAAAAGCGATCTCCGTAGGGCGAGAAAGCCAAACATCCGGTTCCGGAAACTGAAGTGGAAAATGGAAACTTGCAGGAAGGATTCCGACGATCGTCGCGTTCTTTCCGTCCAGCACCAGCGCTTTCCCAAGCGCCGCGGGTTCGCCAGCGAAATGGCTGCGCCAGAATCCGTCCGAAATTATGGCGACGTCAGGTCCTCCCGGTTGATCTTCTTCGGGAAGGAAACTTCTGCCCAGCGTGGGCGAAACACCCAGGACATGGAAAAACTCGTGCGAGGCCCGCAGGCCGTTCACAGCTTCGGGTTCGCGTTCGGTCAGCATACTGAGCGTCAGCGGATAAAACGCCGCCAAGCCTTCGAGAGTTTTATTTTGCTCCTGGATTGCCGCGTATTTCGTATACGAGAGATACATGCCGCTGTTGCGCGTTTTCAGCTCGAGTCCGGAGATGTTGATGATGCGCGCGGGATCTTTGTAAGGGAGCGGTTGCAGCAACACCGCGTCGACGACGCTAAAGATCGCCGTGTTTGCGCCGATTCCCAGCGCCAGCGTGAGAACGGCCACGATGGTAAAGCCGGGGTTTTTCGTCAGCATCCGTACTGCGAACTTAAGGTCGCGCCACATTGTTTGCCCCTCGCGTAGCCGCACTCAAAAGATTCGGCCCATGATCGTTAGACCGCGAAACTTCGCGTCCGGTGAGCAGCCAAATCGTCAAATTCGCGGCTCGTTAGTGCACCTCGTTTTTGTAAACCGTCCCAGCCTTCATCACGAATTTTACGCGCTTTAGCTCGGTAATGTCTTTGAGAGGATCGCCGCTAACGGCCACGATGTCTGCCCACTTCCCTGCTTCAACCGTGCCGACCTTGTCGCTCCAGCCCAGCAGTTCCGCCGGCACCACAGTGCCTGCGCGAATCGCCTGCATCGGCGTCATTCCGTAGTTTGCGTAATAGACGAATTCTTCCGCCTCGTTCAGTTGTTTCCAATCGAAGCCGCCCGCATCCGTTCCGAGCGCAATCTTCACATTTTTCTTCAGTCCTTTTCGGAACGCGGCTTTTTCGAGGTCGACCATTTTTATCCAGTTTCCGCCGCGGCCGGGAGCAACGTACGCGCCTACAGTTATCGTCGGAACCCAATAGACACCTTTTTTCACGGCCTCGTCGAGCAAAGCATCGGTGAAACCGTCGCCATGCTCGATGGTGTCGACGCCTGCGCGTAAGGCCGCAGCAATTCCATCCGAACCGATACAATGCGCCGCGACTTTCTTTCCAAGGCGGTGCGTTTCATCGACGATCGCTTTAGCCTCTTCATCCGTGAAATTCACCATGCTGTAGAGCACGCCGTCATCTCCAAAGTGATAGCGCCGGTCGGAGTAATACTTAATCCAGTCGGCGCCGTACATCACCTGTTCGCGCACGGCTTTGCGTGCGCCCTCAACGCCGTCGACCGTTTGGACGCCGACGGGCATGTTCAATTCCCACGAATAGCCGAGCAGCGGGTACATCCCCGTCGGAGCCATCGCGCGCGTCGCTACTTGCATGCGCGGTCCAGGCACTTCGCCTCGAGCGATTGCCTGCTTCACATCCACGTCGGCGTACATTGCGCCCTCGGTTTCCACGTCACGAATCGAAGTGAAACCGTTGTCCAGCGCGATTCGCGCGTTGCGTGCGGCAAGAATCGCGCGATAGGGCGTCGATTGCTTCAAAATTTGCTCGTCGTAATCCGCCGCGGTGAATGTCACCGTTGAGAAGGACATGCGTGTGTACGTCAGCGAATCCCGGCAGCACGGTGGCTTTCGAAAGGTCAAGCAATTCGTAGCCAGCAGGAGCCGTTCCGGCGGCGCTAACGGAAATGATTTTGTCGCCCTCAATCAGTATCACCGCATTGAGTATCGGCGTGTCGCTCTTGCCGTCGATTAGACGTCCCGCGCGAATCGCGATTTTCTTTGCCGGAGCTTTATCTTTTTCCTGCGCTCGGGGCGCTGCAGAAATCGAAAGCGTCAGAGACGCTGCAATGCCAATCAGCAAAATCAGTTTTGTCCGCAGGGTCATGCCAGTCTCCTCGTTTGCTTCACGGTGATTTTTCATTTCTTGCGGCGCAAAGAGTAGCACAAGCCCAGGCAAGACAGGCGGCAACACAGAAGTTCACCTCTCTGGCATGGGGCAACCCGATGTTATTATCTCGGCAGCGAGGGCTCGCTGGATCCCGCGCTCCTTGATGAATGGGCCCGAGACACACAATGGGTGCGCTGGAAAACCTGATCGAAGAGCTGGAGCAGGATCGATCGCTGGACGAACTGAGCTGTCTGCGAGAGCGGATCGATGCCCTCGACCGCCTAGACGCCTATCACTTGGATGAGGAGTTGCCGTCCGCCGCAACCGAATCCATAGAAACGGAAACCTACCGCCGCGCGAGAGCGATTTGCGCGAAGCTGGAGGCTTGCAATTTTCAGCTCTACCAAACGATCCGCGAGGAAATTCAGCGCGGCTCCAGGCCGGATAGTTTGCTTCAGTATGTGTCCAAACCAGGTCGAGTTGGCGACGCGAGCGGTCTCGCCAGTGGCGAAGGCTATGACTATCTCGATGAGCTGATCAGCGGAGTCTTGCGGTTCGAAAGACCCGACGATTTGCGTGTCGAGCTGGCGGCCGAGATGGTTGCTTATCAACCCACGCCGGCGCGGCACATCTTCGATCTGCTCCGGCGCGCCGCACTCACCAACAGGGATGTGCTGGTCGATCTAGGCTCGGGATTGGGTCACGTTCCATCGCTGGCAGCCATTTGCACGGGCGCTCGCTGCGTCGGGATTGAGTTGGAGGCGGCCTACATCGATTGCGCCCGGCGAAGCGCTCAGGCGCTCAATCTAAACAACGTGAAGTTTATCCAGCAGGACGCGCGGGAGGCGGATTTGTCCAGCGGGACGATGTTTTATCTGTACACGCCGTTCCGCGGGTCAATCCTGCGGACCGTGCTGGATTCGCTTCGACGAGAGGCCCAGGGCCGCGAGATTCGCCTCTGCACTTACGGCCCGTGTACGCCGACCGTCGCGGAAGAGCCGTGGCTCGTATCTGCCGGCACTCCAAAAGTGGATCAGATCGCCGTATTCAGCTCTCGTCATTGAGAGCGACGGCAGCTCTCACTCCGAGCGAAGCGCCTGAATCACGTCAACGCGCGCAGCGCGCGCAGCGGGAAGCGCCGAAGCCGCCACCGCCGCAATCAACAAAATCAGCGCTGACACCACCACCGGCAACGGGCTCGGCATCTTCATGTCGAGAAGATAGCTGCCCGCGAGCCTAGCCAATAAGTAGCCAATGCCTGCGCCAACGGCGACGCCAATTGCGGCCATTACGGCTCCTTCGCCGATCACGCCAGCAAGCAAGCGCGTGGGCTGCGAGCCGATAGCCAGACGAATGCCAAATTCCCGTGTGCGCGCGCTCACGGAAAACGCCAGCACGCCGGCCACGCCGACCACCGCAATCAGCAGCGCCACCATCGCAAATCCGCCAAAGACCACCGAGTTCAGCCGGTCTGGCGTCAGCACTTCCGCACGGATATCTTCGAGCGTCGCCGGCTTCTCAATCGGCTGATCCGCGGACATCCCACGAATTAATTTCGTGATCGGCGTGACCAGCGCGTACGGATCGCCATGGGTATGCACGAAGAGCCGCGCCGAGAAGATGCCCTGCTGCTCCAGCGGGCTGTAGATGGTCAACGTCGGCTCCTGGATGACGTGCTGGTCGTCAATGTCCGCTACGACTCCGACGACGCGCATTGGCGTCTCATCCATACCGATGAATTTCAGCACCGGATCGGTCCACCAGACGTGCCGGTTCAGTGGATCGCGGCCCGGAAACATTTTCTGCGCCAGGCTCTGGCTGATGATCACCACAGGTTCTTTATCCTTGCGGTCCAGATCGTTGATGTCGCGTCCCTCCAGAACCGGCATACCCAGCGAAGCGAAAAAACCTGGCGTAATGATGCGGCCCTTCGCGCGGGGATACTCTTCTCCCGGTTGCTTTTGGAATTGGTCCGCAGAGAATTGCAGTTGGAAATCGAATGTCGTGTCGCGCCAGGGCGCCGAACTTCCCACCGACGTAGCGTCCACACCGGGAAGCTGCCCCACGCTCCGTACCACGTCTTCATAGAAATGGTTGATCTGCGCCTCCGTCTTGCCGTAGGAATCCACCGGCAGGTTCACCGCCAGCACGCGATGGGTGTCGAGCGGCTCGTGGGCATGTTGCATGTCCAGCAACGTCTTGAGCAGCATGCTGGCGCCGGCCAGTAGCATGAACGACGCGGCAATCTGCGTCATGGCAAAAATCTGCAATCGGCGATTCGTTCCGCCAGTGATGCGTACGCTTCCCGTTGCCAGACCATAACCCTGCGACGAATTCAACGACGGCAGACGCGGAATGAACGCCAACAAAATCGCCGCGACGATGGCTAAGCCGGCGCCTACCCACAACATGCTCGAATCCACCGTCAGATCGAGAGCGCGGACCGAAAACCGCGAGGCATAGCGCGCAAGGATGGCCACCATGGGCCGCGCTCCGAGAACACCCAACAACGCGCCGGCGCCGCAAAGCAAAATGCTTTCCGCCAGCAACGTCCTGCGCAACATACTGTTGCTCGCGCCAAGGGCAGCGCGCACCGCCAACTCCCCTTCGCGCCGCACCGACCGCGCCAGAATGAGGTTGGCCACGTTCGAAACCGCGATCACAAAAACCAGGCCGGACGCCGCCAGCAACACCAGCAACACCGTGCGCGCTCCCGAAGTGATCTGATCCCGCAAAAATGTCGCGGTGATCTGCGGATCGTCCTGCTTCGCATAGGCCTCCGGGTGTTGCGCGACCATACCCCCGTACACGGTACGCAACTCGGCGCGGGCCTGATCCAAAGTCGCACCGGGGGCCAGCCGGCCGAAAAGTTCCGTCATGCGGTGGACACGTCCATCCTGCATTGTGGCTGAGAGATGGTGCGGGCTGGTCACCAGGTTGGCCATAATTTCGGTCTCCGCCGGATACGGAATCGAGGGCTCCAGGACGCCAATGACCGTGGCCTCGCGTGTACCCAGGGGGCCGCTGCCAAGCCGAACCGTCTTGCCGATTACGCCGGGGTCGTTGTGAAACGCCGCCGACCAGAAGCGATAGGTCAACACCACCACGCCGGCCGCTTTCGGACCATCGTCCTGCGGTCCAACAAGCCGGCCGAGTACTGGGTTGAGCCCCATGACGTTGAAGTAGGTGCCCCCGACAATGCCGGCGAGCACCGAACGAGGTTCACCGAGGCCGACCATGGTCAGCGGGATGCTGGAGAAATCGCCGAACTCGCCAACACTGTGCACCCCGGCTTCGATGTCCCTGTATTCGGGAACGGAGAAATTCGTGTTGTCGTTGCCGATGCCGGGCATGCTCTGCCGGATATAGATAAGGCGGCTTTCGTCGCGGTTCACCAGCGGGCGGAGCAGAATGCCACGCACCAGCGTGAAGATAGCAGCGTTCGCGCCAATGCCAAGCGCGAGCGTCAGCACCACCGTGATCGCCAACCCCTTGGCCCGGATAAGCGAGCGAAAGGCAACTTTTAAATCGTTGAGGAACAACCCCGAAGTGAAATTCATGGCTCCATCTCCTAATTCAAAATCAAATCACCGAAAAAACTCTCCCGCAGACCCAGTTTCCCAGCAAAATCAGGCAGACTGCGTAGCCACTTGCTCGCAGTTGAGCATCCACGGTATGCCAAACTGATCGACCAGCATGCCAAAACGTTCCGACCAGAAAGTCTTCTGAACGGGCATCTCCACTTTACCGTTCTGCACCAGTTCGTTAAAGATACGTTCGGTCTCCTCCGGATCTTTCATGCTCAGAGAAACGGAAAAGCCCTGCGGCACCCGATAGCTGTCGGGCGGAGGATCGGAACCCATCAAGACCATGCCGCCCTCTAACTTCAGACTCGCGTGCATGACTTTGCTTCCCCACTCGGCCGGCATATGTTTCGCCATCGGCGACCCCTCGAACCTGTGGATCGCCTCGATCTTACCTCCGAGAGCCCTTTCGTAGAACTTGAACGCCTCTTCACACTGGCCGTTAAATAAAAGATAAGGATTCAGTTGCATTCCGCCCTCCTGTGACTCTCGATGAAGTCCCGCTGGATTTAATATTCCTGACGGGCTCATACGCCATTCCGTTTCACGACTTGACCGGAAACCACGCTTCCATGCCGCCCATTCCCGTGCTGGAGTTGAACTCCTCGGTGTAACGCTCGAAGAAGGCTGGCGCGCCAGCCGACTTGGCAATTTCGTGGCCGTTGGCGGCGAGCCACTCGCCCGCTATTCTGCACATTTCGTGGAGCTTTGACACGTGCTCGCGGTGTGGAAAAACCAGATACTTTTGCGACGGAATGCTGACGCCCGCGAGGTCCGCAGGAAGATTGGCATATGAGTGCACGCGGTGCATCGAGCACGCGCGAAATGACGATCTCGCGGTCGGGCGAACTGGCGTTAAGCGAAGCGGCAGCTTTCTGGCAACTACTTGTCTCCGCCATGTTTCTTCTCCTTGGCCTGTACTTCACGTAGATAATGGTCCAAACGATCCAGCCTCTGCTCCCACGCCATGCGGTAGGTCTCCACCCAATCAGCCACTTCCTTGAGGCGCGCCGGATGTATGCGGCAGGGGCGCCATTGGGCGGCGCGACCCCGCGTAATCAGTCCGGCGTTTTCAAGTACCTTTAAATGCTTGGAGATAGCAGGCATGCTCATCTCGAAAGGCTCCGCGAGTTCACTGACAGACGCTTGGCCCGCCATGAGGCGCGCGAGAATAGCCCGGCGAGTCGGGTCCGCCAAGGCAGAGAAGGTCGACGTCAGGGTGTCGGAAGGGTGTAGCGCGCGTTGATGCGTTTGTCGGCGAGCCATTCGTATTTAACCTACTGGTTAAATACAACAGACTTGCTTGCGTGTCAAGCCCTTTGGGACGAAGCTCCAATTTTCGATTCAGAGTAACGAAATGCTGGGGCGGTATCGCGGGATCGCAAAAGAAGAAGGCCAGCCGCTCTCTCGGGACGGCTGGCCACTTTCTTTTTCTGCCACAGAAGCTGTCAGGATTGGCAGTTCTGCGTGTGCTCCTGGCAAAGCCAGAAATTTGCTAGCGGCTCAACGAGCCGCAGCTGAACCCGGGCGGCGCAATGGGCGACGCGCCAAGTCTTCAACGGCGTTAACGCCACGCCGGGCAATTTCGACGACGGGGTTGCGGCTATCGGCTACCCGTTGCACTCCGACTTCCCATGCCTTCTGAAGCATGTAAAGGCTCATGACCACGAAAGCGATCGCTGCGAAACCGAGCGCGAAGAGCGCAAAAGCCGCCACTAGTTCGCGCACGAAGTACAGTTGTAGCGCGACTACAACCCCCAAGAACGACCACATCCATTTGCGATTGCTGTCTTTGTTTTTCATCTTTCCTCTGACCCCTATCCCCACCGGCCTGATCGCTTCCTACGACTCACTCGCTTTTTTGGCCTGCACTTTAGATGCGCGATGACTGCCATTTGGTCCAGGTTGCTTGACCTGTCCTATTTGACACGAATCCCGTCCTAAACGCGATGGTACAGAAGGCACATTTTTGACCCCAAACTAGCGGTTTGGTACTCTCATGACCCGCCTTGAAACACTGTAGGTCGTTTAGAAACAATGGGTTATCTGCGTCGGCCCTTTCGCTACTGTTTTCGCCTGTTTTTCCCTGTACCACCAATTCAAAACCTGACCCTACGGACAGGGTTTTTCGCACTATACTTTGTGATCCCAGCGACTGATTTGTTACAAATCCGAGTAAGTACAGGTGGTCCGAGAGGCGCGAAAGAGGGGGTGTTAGGCTGCTCCAAGGAGAACCGCGAGAATGGAAAATCGCGCCGGCGGGCTTTCTGCCCTAGGCAGCGCGATTCCTACGCATAAGATTGGGATTGGGTTGGGAAGGAGACGCTAAGCCCTCTTCAAAATCCGCGTGATCCCCACGAGGATCACAGCACCCACGAAGGCAACGATGATCGAGCCAATCATTCCTCCCGCAGGCCAAATACCCATCCGGCCGAAGAGCCAGCCGCCCAGCCAACCGCCCACGATGCCTAGCAGGATGTCCACGATGATGCCGTAGCCGCCACCCTTCATGACGACTCCTGCAAGCCAGCCCGCGATGAGCCCAACAACGAGCCAATAAATCATGCGCTGCCTCCTCTGTCTAAATGCAGATGGGACCGGTGAGAGTGGGCTTCATTTAGAACACCCCCTTGCCAAATGTCAAGCGAACACCCGTGGACAGAATGAGGTCATTCGTCTTGAAGCCGGGCAGCGGATCACTCAGAAAGCGATCGCTGTAGGTGACTTGCCAGCTTAGCCAGCCTTTCAGCTTGGTGGCTGCGGTGGCATCGAATTGGAAGCGGTAAGTGCCCGTATCAGAAACGTTAGGGTAGAGGCTAAACTGCTCGGTCACCGTAGTGCGGCTGTTGAGTTTGGCGTTGAAGGTCTCGCCGAAAACGACCTCGCCAGTCTTTTGCGTGACGGCAGCGGTGGCCGGAACGGTCGCCGTGGCGGCGACGGCTCCAAAGAACGTCTGGTTGTAGCTGCCGCCGGTAAACACATCGAAGGTGGTGGCTTTGGTGTTGATGACGTGATACCCCAGCCCGCCGCCAAGGACGTTGCGCAAGTCGAGGTCCTGGAACGGGTTGTACTCAAAATCGGTAAAACCAAAAACAAACAGCTTCTCGCTAACGTTCAGGTCTGCCCGGATGCCGCCTAGAATGGTATGGGCGGTGGTAGAGTTGACGCCGTTGACGGTGCTGTTGGAGTAGAGGGCCGTGCTGTAGACGGAGATTTTGTCGCGATCGGTAACGCGGGCGGCCTTGCCGGAGAGCGTATAGGTAAGGGACTCGGAATTGCCTCTGGTGACGCTAAGTCCCGTATCCAGGAGACCGCTCCAGAAGTCGCTCAAGTGTGGGTGGCGAAGCCGCTCAATTTGGTCGTCGTACGCCTTTTGCTCGGCGTCGTTGCGGACCGCAACAATGGCGTCTTTGGATGCGGCGACCGGACCGGTTTCTTTCGTAGCGACTTCCAGCTTGCCGTCGTCCGTGGTTACGGTCCCCACAATGGTTTGACCATCCTTCAGCGACAGGTGCAGGGGTTGCGAAGACACAATGCCGGTCACCGCGTCCCATTGAAGGTTCACATCACCCGCAAAATCGGACTTCAGCAAAAGCGTCTTGGCGTCGGACTTCACGATTGTTCCAGTCAACCGATCGCCATTTTTCAGAGTAACCTGATCGGCCAGCGCAGCCCTCCCGCAGAGACACAAAAACGCGCTTATAAGTAGAATCTTACGCACGGTCTTTACTCCTTCTCGATGAGCCCGGACACGCAGGCTGGCATGGCCTTCTTTTTGCTTCGGGAGGCTGCTGGGTCTTGCGTAGCGTCCTTGCGAATCGCGGGTATATTATTAGAAGCACTACAGCAATCCAATACAGTATTTACAGGGCGAGGGGCGGTTCCGAGCACTGTCAAAAGACGTTGTTTCGGGCGTTCCTGTATACTGCCTCCGTTCCAGGGACTGGGCGAATCGCGACGGACCTGACTTGGGCAGCCGGAGCGTGCGTCCCAGCGTTCGCGCTGCAATTCCGGCCGGGTGAGACCTTCGTGGCTCTCACTGAACTTACAAAAACTCATTGTACTTGGGAGACTAGATGGCTTTACGCATTCGATTTTTCGCAATTTTCGTCCTGGCAGGGGCTCTATTTTGCTGTGCATGCGGTAAGACACCCGGCGGCTCAGGTGGAGCATCGGCGCGGCCGACAATCGTGTTTATGACCGACTTTGGGACCGCCAATGACGCGGTCGCGTTGTGCAAAGCCGTGATAGTAGGTATCGCGCCAGACACGCGAATAATGGACATCACCCATCAGGTAACCCCCTTCCAGATTGAAGAGGCGGCGCGATTTCTGGCAGGCGTAACTCCCTACTACCCTTCCGGCACCATTTTTCTCGTTGTCGTTGATCCAGGCGTGGGCACGTCGCGCAAAGCGGTAATCGT
>DASXMM010000291.1:0-10518 GCA_036495665.1 Candidatus Acidiferrum sp.
CGCCTGATTCCCGATTTTTCGTCCTGGTCGCGCGCATTTTTCAGCGATGACTTTCCCATCGACCAAGCCGCCCAAGATAAATTCTGGAAAGACCCCAAAGTCCCCGAGCTGCTCGGCAGGCTTGCCGACGCGCTCGCTGCGCTCCCCGAATGGAATCACGACGCCTGCGATCACGCCTCCAGAGCGGTAGCCGAAGCCGCTAGCGTCAAAGCCGGCCTGCTGATCAATGCCTGCCGCGTCGCCATCGTCGGCCAAGCCGTAGCCCCGCCGCTCTTCGACACCATGGTCGTGCTAGGTCAGGAGCGCGTCGTAACCCGCCTGCGCAAAGCCTTCGCTTAAATCTCGGATTACAATAAATCGGAAAGTTTTTCGGGGCAGAAGCCGGTGGCCCGCAAAATGCTCGTGAGGACTCTGGGGTGGAGGATTTTCACCGTGTGAATCGGCACCGTCGCGCGCTTGCCTTGATTGTTCTTATAAATCACGTGGCTTCCACTTCGACGGACAACCCTAAAACCTAATTTTTCCAAGACGGAACAAATCCCACGCGCGGTTACGCGGGACGGATTCGGCATCAGACACCGACTTCAACGGTCGAGAGACTCACCGAAACCTGAGGAATCTCTTCGCCATTCGCAATCACGTCTTCGATATGTAGCCTGACCGCGTCCTTTATATTCTCGACCGCTTCTTCGTAGGTATCGCCTTGGCTGTAGCAGCCTTGGAGCGCTGGACACGAAACGAAGTAACCGTCGGCATCACCTTCGACAACGATAGGCAGAGTAATGTTTTTCATGACTAGGACGATTATAGGTCGCTCAGCGAGAGCGGCAAAACGGAATTTCTGGGCTCATTCGTCGCGCAAGGCAACAACAGGATCGACCCGTGCCGCACGCTGCGCCGGAATCACGCACGCCGCCAAAGCCACAATAATCAGCGCCGCCGCGGTTCCCGCATAAATCATTGGAGCCGCTGGCGTCACCCCAAACAACAACGATCGCAGCAGCACACCCAGCGCCGCCGCCAACGCCACGCCCGCAACCAATCCAATCGCGCTCAATCGCAACCCGCGCCCCAAAATCATGCGCGTAACATCGCCCGGCCTCGCGCCCAGCGCCATCCGCACGCCAATCTCCCGCGTCCGCTGCGCCACCGAATACGCCAACACGCCATAAACTCCGATGCACGCCAAAACCAGTGCCAGCCCCGCGAAAATCCCCAGCAAAGTCATCGGCCGCGACCGGTCCGCCACATTCTGCTCCATCAACTGATCCATCGTCCGAATAAACGCCACGGGTCTCTCGCCATCCACGGCCCAAACCGCCCCGCGCAAAGCATTGCTCACGCTTCCAGGGTCCTGCGACGTTCGCGCAATCAGAAAGTCCGCCCCCGGACGATCCACCTGGTTCACCGGCACATAAACCGCCGGCTTCATGTCCAGCAAAAGTCCCCGCTCGCGAATATCCTTCACGACGCCCACAACGGTCCGCCACGGCTCCTTCGAGCCGCTGAGCTTGAGCCGCTTCCCGACAGGGTCCTGACCCGGCCAATGACGCTTCGCAAGAAATTCGTTGATCACTACAACGGGCTGGCTGCTCTCGACATCGCGATCCTCCAGAAGCCGCCCCTCCTCAAGCGTTCCGCCAATCGTTTCAAGATAGCCCGCTGTCACTTCGCGATACAGCGCGTCGTTGTCCTGCCCTGGCAAAGTTGGCGGCGCGCCCTCAATGGCGTAGCCGTCCGTATCACCTACAGAAGTAAACGGAACGTCCGAGCCAAACCCGACGCCTTTCATTCCCGGAAGAGTTTGCGTGCGATCCAGAACGTCGCGATAGAACGCGCGAAGTTTTTCGTTCGTGTTGTATTTCGTGTCCGGCAAGGGCACGGCCATCGTCAAGAGATGGTCGGGGCGAAAACCCAGGTCCATCTTGCGCAGGTTCCACAAAGTCTCGATCATCAAAGCCGCGCCCACCAACAGCGCGAACGCCATTGCAAATTGGGCGACGACCAGCGTGTCGCGCAGCCGCGTGCCGCCTCGAGACTCACCCGTTCGCGCACCCTCTTTGAGCGATTCTTGCAGTGAAACATCCGTCGCCCGCAATGCCGGGACGATTCCGAAGGACACGCCGCTTAAAATCGAAACGGCTGCCGTAAAGAGCAGCAGCGGCGCGCTTAGCGCGAATCCGTTTCCGGAAATCTGCGAAGGCACCAGGTTCTCAAACGCGCTCCAGCAAAGTCGTCCGACCAGCAGTCCCGCAACGCCTCCGCCCACCGACAGCAGGAGGCTTTCCGTCAGCAATTGCGCGGCGATCTGACCCCGGCTCGCACCCAGCGCAATGCGCACCGCAATTTCGCGCCGCCGTCCAGCCGCACGCGCCAAAAGCAGATTCGCCAGATTTGAGCAAGCAATCAGCAGCACCAGCACCGCCGCAATTTGCAGCACCCACAAACCAGTCGCCGTATCGCCCGCAAATTGCTCTCGAATGGGGACGACCACGGCTCCAACATTTGTGTTCGAGTCCGGATACTGCTGTTGCAGCCGCTTGGCGATCACGTCCATGTCGTGCTGCGCACGCTCGCGTGTGATGCCCGGTTTCATGCGCGCCACAACTTCCAGATTGTGACGCGTGCGCCGCGCCAGATCCTCCGCCGTGAATGACGCGGGAACCCAATATTCGCAGGCCGCGTCCGGAAAGAAGAAGCCCCGAGGCATCACGCCCACAACCGTAGTGGCTTCGTCGTCCATCAGAATCGATCGCCCGAGCACCGCGGGATTGCCGCCGAAGCGTCTCTGCCAGAGTGCGTAACTGAGGACCACGAGTTTGGCCTTGGCCGCATCCTCTTCGGCGGTAAACGGCCTGCCGAGCACGGGCTGGACGCCCAGAACATCGAAAAAGTTGGGAGTGACTCGGCGTCCCAGGAGCTGCTCCGGCGCAGCGTCTCCCGTGAACGCCGCATTTGCATAACGAATAGCCACCATGTCGGTGAACACTTGGTTCTGCGCCCGCCAATCCACGTAGTTCGCTGCCGCGGGAGTATTGCGTGCAAATCCTAGGTACGAAGAGTCCTCCCAAACCATGACGAGGCGGCTTGGGTCGGCATAAGGCAGCGGACGGAGAAGCACTCCCTCCACTGCGCTGAAAATAGCGGTATTAGCGCCAATACCGAGCGCCAGTGCTGCCAGCGCCGTCCCGAAAAAACCAGGATTGCGCCTCATTTGGCGAAACGCGGACCGGAGGTAGGCGTAGATGTTCATGCCGTAGAAGACGGTATCGCAACGAAAAGGTTCCGCGATTTCGGAGAGAAAATGACGCAGTGGGAACGAGCCCGGGCTCGCGTTTCAGCCGGTCGAGGCGCTTACCTGAAAGAAGTGTTGGATGCCCCGATCTTTTTCTCGATGGTTTTGTGAAGGATAGTAACCCCAATTGTCGCGTTTTCGCGCGTACCCGTGATGGAGATTGGAATCACAACCCCGCCGCCATCCTTCTTCAAGAAGGGATCGACGGCTTTCAGGAAAAAAGATTTTGCGCCCGTGACCGTTTGCGAGAGCTTGGCCTGAAGACGAAGGTGACCGTTAAAGTCTAATTCGCCGCCAACAAGGTTGTACGTGCCTGCGAGATCGACGTCGGCGCCGGGAATGCTGAACGTGAGGCTCGAAAACCTGGCCACGCCTTTTTCCACGTGGAATTTGCCGCGCAGGTCGGAGGTCGCGCTTCCCGCATCCTGATCTCCCGGTTTGCCCTCGGCGCGACGGCTCAACCCCTGCAGTTTATCCCGCACTTCCTGATTGGCCCACTCCGCATCATCCAGACCGAACTGTCCATCGAGAATCATTCTATCCAGAGCTTTTTCCGGCGAGGGCGGCACAAGCAGCTTGCCTCTGATCCTGACGGTGCCAGTCAGAAAGGGCTTATCCGACTTCACTGCCAGTGCAAGGATATCTTGAATGCGCGCGTCAGCAGAGTCGAAGCTTACGATGATGGTGTGGCCCTTATTCTCGGGCGCCCTGATCACGCTTCCGTTGGCAACGATCGTCGAGCGGATCAGCGTGGCGCGCACGGTATGCAGCAGCGTATCGCCGTTTGTGCCGTCGACCGTTGCCGAGAACGCCGTGTGCAGCGGCACCGGCTTGCCGATTCCATCGAGAGAAAAGTCGGGCGTGTCCGTCTCTCCTTCGACCTCGAGCTTGGAAATTTCGCCGGAGAATTTTCCGGTTGAAGAGAGAATTCCAGCAATTCCGGGAAATGGGCCAAGGTCGGCGTCGGTGAATCTATAAATTCCGTCGACAGGCGTGGAGCCGGGATCGTCGATGTCCCAGGGACCGAAGCTGCCGCTGGTCTCGATTTCACCTTTTGGTTTGGCGTTGGTCAGCGTTCCGTGAAAGTGAGACGGTTTGTTCAGGCTGGCGGAAGTCAGCTTGAGATCGTGGATGTCCCACTCGAACGGCTCCTTTGCCGGTTTGCCGGGATCAGGCTTTCTTGGAAGCATCACGAGGATGGTGTTCTTGCAGATCACCTCGTTGACGAGTACGGACGCGATGGCATTGTGGGCGTTTGCAAAATGCTGGGGCGTGGCATTTCTGTTGTCTTCCCGGGGCGGAATCGTGATGGTCATGTTGTCGATTTGTGCCGCGGTAAGACTTCGCGGCAGGTGAAGAAGGTCGCGCAGGCCGAGGTTGAATTTCAGGCTGTCAATGTGAATGAGAGGCGGAGCATCGGTTCGATCATCGAAATGAATCGAGAGATCCTCCGCGGTCACGCTCAGAAGCGGAAAGCCGCTGACGCTCAGGTTGGAGAGTTCCACGCGGCTCTGGAAATGTTCGCTGAGCGAACGAATCGCCCACGGGCGCAGCAGGTTGGCCACGTGCTGCGCACGCCAGAAGAGAAGGCCGCCGCTGGCGAGCACGGCGGCCAACAGAGCCGCCGAAATGGCGAGCCATTTTCGAGAGCGTCTGACACTCGCACTCATTGACAGATTCTTTCAGAATCGCAAGTGGCCGTGCCTACAGAGAAGAGTGTAGGAAGACGCGCGTGGGAACTGTAGGAAGTTCGTTTTGACGGGTGAACGCGGTTTGAAGCGGCGATTCCAGCAGCAGCGACGCTATTTCGGAGAAAACAATTCGGAGTGTGCGCGTTTCGAGTCGGAAGCGGCTGCGGCGACATTGATGGTTGCGTCCAGAGCAAGCGTTACAGGAGGCAAACAGATTTCGGTGCTGCAAGCTTGGTAGCGAAGCTTGAGCGGAAGGTGTTGCGCGCCCAGAGGAGCGTTGGGAAGCGCGGTGATCGGCAGCCGCAGAACGATGGTGTCTTCATAGACGTTGAGCGGTTTTTTGGAAAACGTGAATGTATGCAGCGCGCCTTTGGGATAAGAAACCTCGCCTAGCTGAAAACCGGCGGGCGCTTCGGCGCGAAGATCGGTGGCGATCAAATAGTCTTCGGATTTTTCGCGTGCGTTGATGTGGAAGCCCGGGCGAATTTTCAGCACTGCCGCGATTTGAAACGAACTGCCGCGGCCCGCTGGATCGAGGGAAACATAAATCGTCGGAGCAACGACGTCTTTCGGGGAAGGTACCTGCTGCGGAGCGGAAGGCAGCGCGGCGACAGCCACCAAAAACAGGACACTCACAAAAATGGCTAAAACTGACTTCATAATTTGACCTGGGTGCCAAGCTGCTGCGAGACTACTCGGTTCATCACTGCAAAAAGATCTTCGCCGGTTTTTTCGAGTACGAAAGCGTTCTTCGCTTCCGACCAGCCCAGCTTGAAAGAAGTGGAAAGGGCTGAAATCCAGATTTCGCGAATCGGCGTGTTCGGCGAAATTACAAATTTCACTTCTTCAGGCTCCTCGAAAATCACTTCCAGCTTCCCGCTCTCGCCTTCGACGTCGAAGCCCTGCTCATCTGCCACGACAAGCAGCCGTTTCTTCAGCTCTTCAAAGGCTGAGTCGGCTTTTCTTTGAAAGTCTTTTTCTTCGAGCATGTATTTAGCGTATCAGAGCAGAGATTCGATTACCGTGGCCATTTCTCCGGCGCTGATGGCGCCCGTGACGCGCTTGACTTGTTTGCCGTCGCGTGAGATTAGGATGCTCGTTGGGTAGCCAAAGAGGCCGCCGAATTTGTCGGCCGCATCTTCATTGCCGATGAGAATTTTGTAGTCCATCGGGAGCTTCTGGCCGTTGACGTCAAAACGCTCTTTAGCGACGAAGGGAGCTACGACACTTTTACCCTCTTCGTCCAGGGCGATGCCTAACAGGACGAATCCCCTGGGGCCGTACTTGTGCTGCAATTCGATCAGTTCGGGAATCTCACCGCGGCAGGGGTCGCACCAAGTAGCCCAGAAATTGACCAGAACCACCTTGCCTTTGTACTCGCTCAGCGAAACATCTTTTCCGTCGAGGTCTTTGAGGGTGAAGTCGGGTGCGGGAAGACCGGCTGCGGCGCTGTCGGGTTTGCCCGGGTCATCGGCTTTCATGACCGTACTGGGGTTTTTGGCTTTGACGCGCGTGGCCTTGTCCGCAAAGTACGTGCCGACAATCAGGACCAGCACAGTTCCGATAACGAGAAGCGTTTTCAACATTTCATCCTCAATCTTAATTATACCCGAATGCGAATCCTGTGCGTCCGGGCGGCGTGAAGCGGTGGCTCCTTACTTCACGCCGGTCAGTGCCTTTTCCAGCCACAAAACAGCGTCGTTCAAGAAGCTGAGTTTGCCCGCTAGCCACGTCAGCTTGTTGGTGAAAACGAGCGCGCCAACAAACAGCAGCAACGCTCCGCTAAGCAGTTCGACGGCGTGTAGATACTTTCGGAAGCGCTGATAAAACTTCAGGAATTGCCCGATGCCCAAGGCTGTGAGCAAGAAGGGAACTGCCAGTCCGGCAGAGTAAATGGCGAGAAGCAGAATTCCGCGCGCGATGGTGTCGCTTGCGGCGGCGAGAGCGAGCACCGTGGCGAGAATTGGCCCTATGCACGGAGTCCAGCCGAATGCGAACGCGAAGCCCAGAAAGAAGCCGCTGAAGAGCCCGGGCTTCGTACTGGTGCTGCGCAGGTGCACATCGCGGTTCAGCCATTTCGCGAGCGCCGGGCCAAAGAATCCGATCATCGAGAGCGAGAAGAAATGTACCCAACCGAGGCCCAGAAAAAGCGGCCCATGGTGAACGATCGCGACGATTCCTAAAACAACGAGAAGCGAGCCGATGATCAAGCCGACCTTGAAGGTGAGCTTCACTAGCACGCCGACCAGATGCAAGCCAAAGAGCAGGATCAAAGCGCCCGCAATGGGCGAGAGTTGCGCGCGATTCTTCAGAAGAAATGTGCCGACGGCGCTCGCCGAAGCTCCGAACGAAATGAACACCACCGAGAAGCCGACGACGAACGAGAGCGCGGACGGAAAGAGGCCGCCGCGCGGCTGCTGGCCCTGGCGCAATTGCTCCATGCCGATGCCGGAGAGCATCGAGATGTAGCCGGGAACGAGAGGGAGTACGCAAGGCGAGAGAAACGAAACCAGCCCGGCGATAAACGCTGCTGCTAAAGAAACGTCGGTCATCTTTTTGTGGACCTGAGCTGGTCGTAAAATCCGAGCTTAGATTTTGTCTCCTGTTTTCAGACTTGATGCAAAACGCAGCCCATCCCGCTGCCCTGGATATAGCTTAGCCAGTTTGGATGGCTGGGCCCTTGCTGATTGGAACTGCCTGATTCTCCCACAAAGACGGGAAAAGCGTGCCTCGCGTTAGCGCGGTGACGACTAGCGGCAACTCCATTAGACGCATGAGAGCCGCATTCGATACCTGCGGCGGCCGACGCACGACAGGCCATCGACGCACGACAGATGACGGGTTTGCCCGACGCATTGGCTTGACCAAACGGAATGCTGTGCTCCTAAGTGGCGTAAACAGAGAGCCTTGCAAGAAAGCTGATTGGCAGCGGCGTTGCGATGTGACACGCGGCGTTCGGAGCGAAGAATGGAACGGTTCGCGGCGGAACGGATAAAGGATTTATACAGAATGCATAGAGAACGCAAGGACCACGCGGGCCTGCAGCGCCGCGAGAGCGTGCCAGTTGCCATGGCCGAAAGCGTTGTGGGTGCTGCGACTACTTCAGCCCTCGGATGGGACGTTACAAGTTTAGGCAGACTTGCGCTGCCTGAGCTGGCAGCTGCTTGGGCGGCTTGCGGGTTGTTTGAGTGGGTCGCATTTGGCTACCTGGCGACTTCCAGCGCTTTGATCGTTCTGTTTGCTGAGAACCTGGCGCATCCACTGCGGTTGGTTGGGATGCAGGGATTTGTGTGCGCGCTGATTCTTTTGCTGTGTCGCGTGGAGGCGCGCGCGGCGGAAGAAGCGCGGGTTGGCGGCGAGACATTTTCCACTCGTTGGTGGCATTTCTGGCGGTTTTGGTATCCGCATTTGTTTTTCTTGTTTTGCTTTGAGGAGATGGGGCAGTTGGTGCACCTCGTTCAACCGGGGTGGAACGACGCCAAGTTGATTGCATTCGATCACTGGCTGACCGGAGTGAATCCTTCGCTTTGGCTGGAGCGTTTGGCGCATCCGGCACTGAATGAATTCATGGAGTTTGCTTACTTCACCTACTTTTTGTTCTTGCTGATTTTGGGTGCGATTCTTTACTACCGGCGCGAGTGGCAAGAGTATTGGGCGGTGATGACTTACTCGGCGATTGGGTATTCGCTGGGGTATGTTATCGCGACGCTGTTCCCCGTGCAGAGTCCGTGGTTTACGTTTGCGGGGATGTGGCCCGCGGACCTTGTCGGCGGGCCGTTTACTGCGGCGATCAGTTTGATTGAGAAGTGCGGGCGGGTACATGGGGCGGCGTTTCCTTCGCAGCATGTTGCGGGGGCTACAGCGGCGTTGCTGGGGGCGTGGCGGCACCGGCGGTGGTTATTCTGGGTTTTCCTCCCGTTTGTGATTTGTATGGATGCCTCTACCGTGTACGTGCGAAATCACTATGTGGCGGACGTTTTTGGGGGACTGATGACCGGGACACTTGGGTATGTGATTGGGCGATGGCTGCTGCAGCGTCGGGTCGCCCAGGGTAGAGCATCGATTGAGCCCCGCGCGAGATAGCGCACCGCGGCACCGCTTTCGCGTTGAAACACCGCCGTTCGTTCCGCTACGAGTCGCAGCATATTGGGGCTACCCTACCCCCCGGGTCTACAGAGAAGTGTGAAGTAAATCCATGAAGACAATAGGGTTGCGGACGTTCGTGGGTGTACGGATCGCGCCGGTGGTGGAAGTGAGGGCTCGTTCAGATGACTGAGCCCCCCGTCTTTTTTGTAAGTGTTGCATTTAAAAGGCTTAGCATCGCCGGCCGGGCAGCGCGTCAGATTTGCAGGCCGCCATTCTTACGCGAGACCGATGTTGCCCTCGTGGACGAGGGGGAACTGGGCGCATTTGACTTCAGACCCTCCCCCACTTTTTTGTATGTGTTGCATTTAAAAGATTTAGCGTCACCGGACCAGCGCCGTGCGATTTGCAGGTCTCTATTCTAGAGGTGAGACCGCGTTGGTGGGGTTGCGTCACCGACTGGTTACGACCGCGCACAGGCTGGAGTGCCTGTGCAACCCAAAAAGCAAAAACGCCAGCGAGGATGCTGGCGCTACGAAACTGGGCGCAGAAAATTACAAGAAGAACCATACCCTACCAGTAACTGAATGTCAAGCGAAAAATCACGAGGTGCGGGACGTCGGGCAAGTTGTTGGCAGCGGGCAGGTTAGGTTGCTATGAGTGGTGGGCGGGGGTGAGGGTGGGCGCGCTCGAAGTAATGGGCGATTTGGAGGAGGAGATGTTCGCCGGTGGCCGGGCCGATGAATTGGAGGCCTACTGGCAGGCCCGCTGGCGTTAAGCCGCAGGGGACGGTTATGGCGGGAACGCCGGCGAGGTTGGCGGGGCGGTTGGCGCGGAGGAGGAGGGCGCGAGTCGAATGATCCTTGTCACTGAGGCGGATGGCTTCCAGACCAATTTGAGGGGCGGCGATGGGGTTGGTTGGAACGACTAGAGCATCGACGCCGGAATCTTGCAAGGCCAGGTGAAATTGCTGGATGAATTTTTCGCGAAGGTCGAGGGCGGAGAGATAGACGGTGGCGCTTACGTTTGTACCGATTTCGAGGCGGGAACGAACGTCGTCGCCGTATTCGGTGGAGCGAGATGGGAACCAGCCTTGACTCTGGTGATAGTGGGTGGCTTCGGCCCAGGCGATTTGATTGCCAGCGTCTTCCGTTTCTTCCAGAAGAGACAACGAGACTTCCCTCATTTTGACTTTGTGTTTGCGGAGCGATTGAAGGGCTTCGCTGAAGACCTGACGTGCGCCCTCTGAAATTACATCGAAGAAAAATTCCTTGGGTACGCCGAGCGTGAGCTTGAGGGGTTTTGCTGCGAACCTCCGTAGATTCGGTTCGCCTTTTACGTGGGGAAGGATTGGTTCGAGGAGGAGGGCGGCGTCGTGGACGGTGCGGGCTAGTGGGCCTACGCAATCGAGTTTCGGAGAGAGCGGGATGACGCCGTCGACGCTGATGC
>DASXMM010000292.1:0-9100 GCA_036495665.1 Candidatus Acidiferrum sp.
GAAGCCGCCCGCCTCCTTTCGCGCACCGAAGGCATCATCCCCGCCCTCGAATCTGCCCACGCCGTCGCGGGCCTAATCGCGCGCGTCACTACATCCAACGCCACTCGCCCGCGAATCACCGCCGAGGATCTCGTCATCCTCCACCTCTCCGGCCGTGGCGACAAAGACATGGACACCTACTCACGCCATTTCAACGTGAAGTAGAAAATTGTTTGCCCGTTCTAGCCAGCTAGTATCGACGGCCACATTTCCAGAGATACAGGCACCTCACGGAGCGAACTCTTGCGTATTTAATAGTTGTGACGGGGTCACAGATCTTTATTCGGCCAAGGACAATAAGCACTTGTCCCCGCGATTGTGTAGCGCGCGGGTACGCTTGCTCCTGACTGGCGCTCGACTTATCCTCCACGGCCGCGCAGCCAATGGCGGGGGGCAATTCGAATTTATAAACCAGACGATACCAATGGACTTCCTGGCCGCAGTCGGGACAGGCGAACTGCGACTCTAGAGCACTTTTCAGAGCAACAGGGCTCAAGATCGGGTGACCGCTGATCACGGTAGCCGACGCAACGCTTCCGTCGGGTCGGACGTCCAGTTTTATCACCACCTCGCCAGATATACCCGTCTGATGCGCCAATGGCGGATAGATGAGCGGCGAAAATTTTGTAATCACCGCTGCTTCGAGGACTTGGTCAGCGTTCTGCGGGCTTTGTAGCTGCGATGCATCGCCTGTGCACAGTGAAAGAGCCATCCCGGCGACAGCTAAGCGGCGGCAAAAGATCGCGTTCATGGTTTGTGGCCTGCTTTCGGCAATTCTAGCTTGCAGGGACCGGAATAGATTCGAGAAGCCGTTATGGAATAAGACGAGCCCGGCCCTGTGTTGGTTGTACGCTGCTGCCTGCCTGTATTTCTGCTAATCTTTCTTTCTCATTTATGAATGTCGTTAGCCCCAACTCGACACGCATCTCGCGCCGCTTCGCCCAACTGCGCGAATCCGGCGAACTAGGCATCGTCGCCTACATCACCGCAGGCGACCCAACGCTAGACGCCACGCACAAATTTGTCATCGCGCTAGCCGAAGCTGGCGCCGACGTCATCGAACTCGGCATCCCCTTCAGCGACCCGCTAGCCGACGGCCCCACAATCCAACGGGCCTCCGAGCGCGCCCTAAAAAATCACACAACGCTAGCCCAAGTCATTGCATTGGTTCGCCGCATCCGCGAATCGTCGGAAGTCCCGCTGGTGCTTTTCAGCTACTACAATCCAGTGCTGCAAATGGGCTTGGAAAATTTCGCGACGGCTGCTGAAAGTGCGGGAGCCGACGGGGTTCTCATCACCGATCTCACGCCTGAAGAATCGGAGGAATATCGCTGTGCTCTGGCCGCCCACAATCTGGACACAATTTTTCTAGGCGCGCCCACGTCCACCGACGACCGCCTCGCCAAAATCGCGAATGTCTCCTCCGGCTTCCTCTATCTGATCTCCCGCACCGGCGTAACCGGCGCAAAAGACGCCCTCCCCGACGATCTTCCCGCGCTCCTGCGCCGCGCCCGCAAAGTAACGCAACTCCCCATCTCCGTAGGCTTCGGCATCTCCCTACCCGGCCACGTCAGCGTTCTGGGCGGCCTCGCCGACGCCGCAGTCGTAGGCTCCGCCCTGGTCTCCGAAATCGAAAACGCCACCGCAAAGCCCGGCGTCACCGGCCCATCCCCCGCCATGATCGATGCCGCCGCAAACGCCCTGGCCACCCGCGTCCGCGCCCTGAAACAAGCCGCCCGCCACGGCCTCTCCCGTCGCGAGGTTGCCCCATGACCCATCCATGGCGCACATTTAAGTGGCGCACATTCAAAACTACGGGGCGAACACTCCAAACTCCGTGTCGAAAACTCCCAACTTTGTCATTCCGAGGGAAGCCAGGAATCCGCTTTTTCCGTCTGTCTGAGGTCGCGTCATGAACCTCTCCGACTGGCGCCGCCGCATCGACGAAATAGACAAACAACTCGTCCAGCTCCTCAACGAGCGCTCTCACTGCGCCCTCGAAATCGGCAAACTAAAACAAGCCGCCAACATTCCCCTCTACCAGCCCGATCGCGAAAACGAAGTCCTGGCCAACGCCGAGCGCACCAACCCCGGCCCGCTCACCGACGCCGCCATTCGCCGCCTCTTCGAGCGCATCATCGACGAAGCCCGCGCCGCCGAACGCAACGCCATGCACCCAGACGCCAAGCCCGACAGAGGCGGGAATGAATGAACCGCCCACCCGGTCTTGAAGCTCTAACCCTTGTAGGCCCCGCCTTCCGAGGCGGTCCGTTCTCAGCGTTTGCCCTTGTAGGGGCGCAGCATTGCTGCGCCCCAATCGGCACGGTCTCCAAATTATCGGAAGCGTGAATTTCTCCGCCTGCGGGCGGCACTCGAAAGGGAATTAGGACAACTTCATGGTCATCGTCATGCAAGAAGGCGCAACCGACGCCCAAATCCAACACGTAATCGATCGCCTCATCGGCAGCGGCTTCAACGTCCACCGCTCCACCGGCGAATCCCACACCGTCCTCGGCGCCGTAGGCGTCCACCGCGACTTCGATCACCGCGACTTCGAACTCCTCGAAGGCGTGCGCGAAGTCATGCGTATCACGCAACCCTTCAAGCTAGCCAGCCGCCAATTCAAACCCGAAGGCACCATCGTCGACCTCGGCCACGGCGTAAAAATCGGTGGCAACGAGGTCGTCGTAGCCGCAGGCCCCTGCTCGGTCGAATCCCGCGACCAAATTTTCTCTGTCTCCGAAAGCGTAGCCAGAGCCGGAGCAAAAATTCTCCGCGCCGGCGCCTTCAAACCGCGCACCTCTCCCTACGCCTTCCAAGGCATGGGCGAAGCCGGCCTGAAGCTAATGCGCGAAGCCGCCGACAAATTCAATCTCTTCACCGTCAGCGAAGTCATGGACGCCTCGCAAATCTCCATGATGCTCGACTACGTCGACGTCTTCCAGGTAGGCGCGCGCAACATGCAAAATTATTTTCTTCTCCGGGCGCTAGGCGAAGTCCGAAAGCCAGTACTCCTCAAGCGCGGCATGTCCGCCACCATGGAAGAACTCCTGATGAGCGCCGAATACATCCTGGCCGGCGGCAACTACAATGTAATCCTCTGCGAACGCGGTATCCGCACCTTCGAAACCTACACCCGCAACACGCTGGACATCGCCGCCATCCCAGTCATCAAAAAACTCTCCCACCTCCCCATGCTGGCCGACCCCTCTCACGGCACAGGCCGTCGCGACAAAGTCCCTCCCATGGCTCGCGCCGCCGTAGCCGCGGGCGCCGACGGCCTCCTCATCGAAGTCCACAACGACCCCGACCACGCCCTCTCCGACGGCGCCCAATCCCTGGACCCCGACGCCTTCACCCAACTCATGGCCGAACTCCGCATCATCGCCCCAGCCATTGGCCGCCGCATGGCCTGATTCATGCCATCAGCCCACCTTATCAACCGCGTCACCATCCTCGGCACCGGCCTAATCGGCGGCTCCTTCGCCCTGGCCCTCCGCAAATACACGCCAGACATCCACATCACGGGCTTTGATCGACCCGACGTTGTCCGCGAAGCTCAATTCCGCAAGGCCATCGACGTCGCCTTTTTCGCAGACCTAGGCCCCGCGCTAGAAAGCGCCGAGCTCATCTACATCGCACTCCCCATCGGCGCCACTCTCGATCTTCTCCCAGAAATAGTCAGCAAAGCTCCAACGAATGCTCTAATTACCGACGCCTGCAGCACCAAACTCCGCGTCACCGAATCCGCCGCCGAACTCGTCCCCGAGGATTCCACCAAGCTCTTCCTCGGCGGCCATCCCATGGCAGGTAAAGAACACTCCGGCATCGCCCACGCCGATCCCGACCTCTTCCAAAACTCCACCTATGCCTTGGTCGCCACATCGCCCTCCGATCAAGCCGACCCGCGCATCTCCGCCTTCACCAAAATTCTCGAAAAAATCGGTGCCCGCCCTCTCTGGCTAGGCGCCCAACAACACGACTACGCCGTAGGTCTCTCCTCGCATCTTCCGCAACTGGCCTCCGTAGCCCTGGCCTCTTTCCTCTACGATCATCTCGACGAAAACGGCCTCCCTATCACGCTAGCCGGTCCCGGCCTCCGCGACTCCCTCCGCCTAGCCGGCAGCCCCTATTCCACCTGGCGCGACATCGTCCTAACCAACAAACAAGTCCTCTCCGCCGCGCTTGACCTCTTCGCCCGGCGCCTCGACGACCTTCGCGAACGCCTCGCCTCCCGCGACCTCGAAGCCGACTTCGACGCCGCCAACGAACTCTACAAACTCCTCCGCTCTCTCTAGATGCTCCCAGTTGCCTGTCGCCGACAAGCCGGGCGCGTTCTAACCCCTTCTCAGGCTCGATGGAAATACCAAATCACGAGCACACAAACGGCGAATCCGGCGGGAACGATCGCGTCAAATACCATGATCAGATCTCGCAGCCCATCGTAGGAGTTCAAGCCCTTTAGCAAGTGTCTAAACCTGTTTTCCAGCCCCTTGAATGCGACCTCCTTTTCCCGGTTCTCGGCAAAATGTTCCTTAAATAGAATCGGCAGCCGTTCACGGATGGCGGCAATCTGCTCGTTGCGCTGCTCGTCCGTGCGTCCAGGCGTTCGTGCCCTTGCTACTTGATCGTCCATCATCGTCCACAACTCGCCTGCTACTGCTTGGCAGCGCGTTTCGTAGTCCGACTTCAAAACGGCGAAGCTTTGCACGACCGCTTCAAAACGGCCCTGAATGTCGAACTTAAATCCCTGGCGCATGAGGTAGTCCTGCCGGACACCGACGAGGAAGGCGACAAGAAAGTAGCTTGTCAACAGCGCGCCGAACAATTTCACCGTATGTGTATCCACCGCAGCGGGAAACGAAGTACCGAAGATGGCAAACGCACCTTTATCGCCTTTCACCAGACCCAGGAATAAGAGCATCGACACAAACGAGACGACTAATAAGCGTTCCTGTCGGCTCCGAGTGAGAGGCGAAAATGGATCGGTGAGGAGACTTCTTTCGATCGAGGAAATGTACTGTGAAGTTAGTGGCTCATTTGCCGCCGGTGGCGCGCTCGTTGAGATCGTGGGCGTCGATGACATGGACACCTCCTGTCGTGCGCGCAATTATAGTCTCCTCTGCCACGACCTTGAACCCAACTTCGACGCCGCCACCGAATTCTGGATCTACCGAGCCCCTTCCTTCTTCCCCCACCACCAAACCACTCCCACCGCCGCTGTCTGCTGCTCCTTACTCAAAACTCCATTCGTATCCGTAAAAAACGAAGGCTGGTTCGAAAAATCACTCCGCCACTCGTACCGCATCAAGAATCCCTCTGTCAGCTTGTAATCAAACGTAGCGGTCGTTTCCTTTAAAGCCTGCGTAATGCCGCTGAACAACCCGCCGTGATCCGACATATATTCCACGCGCCCCGCCACCGCAAATTTCGGCGAAATCTGATACTTCGCATACCCCGCTCCGCCGATCGCGTGCGATGGCGCTGACGACTCTCCCGGCGCCGTCCCGCGGCTGCTTCCTGGTGGGTTTTGCCGGCGGACTTCAGTTTTTGAACGCGGTCACGAGCGGTGACGAGCATGTCGCGGAATTTGGTTGAGTTGGCTTTATTGCCAAGGCGACCGTGGCCGAGAACGATTTTTGTGCCGTTGTTGGCGAGAGGAAGGGCCTTGTCGGCGGTTGCAATCATGCCATTCAGTTTGCCGCCGGTTCAGGCGTCGATGACGGGGTAAACGCCATTGAAAAAGTGTCGTCCATGTGGATGACGTTGGCCTTTTCGCAATGAACGTAAATCGGTATGCGCGGGAGCAAGCTGGAACCTGAGAGTCTCGCGGTTGGCCTGCAGCTTTTTGCCGGAGGCAAACGTTTCTTGCGGCAAAGCTACGGCGGGTGCGGGTTCGGAATGCACGTTGATGACGGGAGCGAATTGCGGCGAGGCCATACACTTCTTGGTGTTCTCATGGGCGAGAAGGGTGGGGCCGGCGGCGCGGAGAAGGCTGCCGGGGAAGTGTTGCGCGAGGAGCGCCGTGCCCGCGAGCGTCGCGGAACCGCGCGGTAGTTCGCGGCGAGCGATCTGTTTCTGAGAGAGGTCGACGTTCATTGGTCTTCTCCATTTTGAATTGCGACTGGCGATTCGCAACATCCGTTACGCTCGCGAGAATTGACTTAGAGTAGGACTCCAGCGATTTGGCTACGAGCATGCTTTAACTCAACGAGCGAGACGGATAATCCTGGGTCACTACTTTTCCCTGACATCCATTCTTCCGCGGTTGGACAGGCATCGTTACTCTTCGCGGAGGACTCGCATGGGGTCGACGCGGGCGGCGCGGATTGCGGGAATCAGGGACGCAGCGGCGGCGACTACGAGAACGAGAACGATAACCGCGGATAGAGTGGGTATGTCTGTTGGGGATACGCCATAAAGCAGGCCGGCGAGGACGCGGGCGGAGGCAAGGGCGAGTAGCCAACCGGCCGCGCAGCCCGCGATGCAGACGGCGAGCCCCTGAAACAGAAAGTGCTTCACGATTTGGCCGCGCAGGGCGCCCAGGGCCATGCGCAGGCCGACTTCGCGTTGTCGCACGTTGACGGAATAGTTGAGCGTGCCGTAGAGACCAATGCAGGCCAGCGAGAGCGCCGTTGCGGCGAAGAAAGACAACAGAACCGTGCGCAAGCGATTTTCTGAAAGCGCATCGGAGAAATGCTGTTCCAGCGGAGCCAAATCAAAAACGGAGCGCATCGGTTCGATATCGCGAAGCTGGCGGCGAATGGTTTCGGCCATGGTCATGGGGGCGTTGCCGATGCGCACTAGGAAGTAGGTGCCAGGCTCGGCGATGGGAGCACACCAGTAAGCGGTGGGCACGGGCGGATGGTCGAGGCCAGATTCGCGGGCGTCACCGGAGATGCCAACGATTTCCTCCGGGCCGGAGTAGCCCAAGCCCGCGGGTTGTACGTGATGGCCAATGACGGAGGCGCCGCTAAAGTAGGCGTCTGCGAAAGCGCGATTGACAACAATCGAAGGAGGGCCCTCGGTTTCGCGACAAATTGTGCCGGCGAGCAACGGGATGCGCATGGTCTGGAAATAGCTGGCGGAGACAAAGCGATTTTCGGCGAGGAGCTTAGGTTCGGTTGCGGCGCGCCCTTCGAGGAGCTTGAGTTCGGTTTGATATTGGAAAGGGACTCCCGGGACGCCCACAGAGATGGCAGCGGCTTCGACGCCAGGAGTAGCGCGCAGAGTTTCGAGGACGCGGTCGGTGAACTGGCGCAGCTTCTTGAGGTCGCCAGTTTCCCCATAGTTCATGCTGAGCTGGAAAGTGAGAATGTGGCCCGAATCAAAGCCGCGTGCGACGCGGCCAAGCTCCTGAAAGCTGCGGAGAAGCAGACCGGCGCCTGCCAGGAGAGTGACCGCGAGCGCGACCTGGATGCCCACGAGCAGCCATCGCAGCGGATTTCGTCCGGACACTTGCGAGCGGCTGGTCTGGGCAAGGGAACCAGCGAGACTGCGGCGGGTGCCGCGAAGAGCGGGAACCAATCCACAAAGAAGAGTGACTGCAACCGAACAGGCGAGTGAGTAAAGAACAATACGGGAGTCGAGATGAATCTCTTCGACGCGTGGCAGTTGGGCAGCGAGCGAGCGGAAAATGTCAGAAGCGGCGGCCGCCAGAAAAAGGCCCAGGCCAGAGCCGATCAGAGCGAGCAGAAACGTTTCGGTAAGCAACTGTGAGATGAGCGCGCCACGAGAAGCGCCCAGGGAGAAACGCACAGAAATTTCGTGCTGACGCTGGGTGGCGCGAGATAAGAGCAACGCAATAATATTCGTGCAGGCGATCAGCAAAAGGAGAGAGACGGAGCCGAAGAGCAGCCAAAGGGAACGGCGCGACCCGGCGATGGTGCTTTCTTTGAGTGGCTGGACGCCAACGGAAAGATCCGCATCGGTCTTTGGAAATTGTTGGCCGAGTTGGGCCTGCACCGTGGCCAGATTGGCGCGCGCTTGCGCGAGGGTGACGCCAGGTTTGAGGCGTCCGATGACCTCGAACCAGTTGTTTTCGCGGGCTTCGCCGTAAGAGATGCCCGCGGGAAGGGGGCACCACAAATCGGCATCGCGATTTGGGAAGAGGAAATTGGGTGGCATCACGCCTACGATCGGGTATAGACGCCCATCCAGCCGCAGGTTTTTCCCGATGACGTTGGAGTCCGCGTTGAAACGGCGACGCCAAAACCGGTCGCTAATAAGGACCGCAGCCGGGCCGTTGAGGGTCTCCTCGTCGGGCGTAAACTCCTGGCCCGGAGCGGGCACCATCCCCCAGACCTGAAAAAAGCGCGGAGAAACCCAAGCACGAGTGACTTTCTCGGGCAAAGGGCCGGTGGATTCGGAGACGTCTTCGGTGTAGTAACCGGTAAGCGCCTGGAATGTGGAATTGAGACGGTTCCAGTCTTCGAGACGGATTGGAGCGACCAGATGGAAGGGCCTGGGATTTTTCGGATCGAGTTGGTCGACGCGCACCAGTTGATCCGCGTCAGGGAAAGGGAGCGGCTTCAAGAGGATCGCGTCGATGGCGGAGAAGACGGCGCTGTTGGCACCGATGGCGAGAGCGAGCGTGAGAATTACCGTGATGGAGAAGGTTGGAGATTTGCGGATGAAACGGAAGGCGGACTTGAGATTGGCGACGGTGGCGTCAACGAAACGGACGCGGTAAACGTCGCGGAGTTCTTCTTTGAGCTGTTCCTGGCCGCCGAATTCCAGGATGGCGCGGCGGCGGGCTTCGTCGGGGGGCATGCCTGCAGCGATGTTTTCGTCGGTGAGCTCGTCGATATGGAAACGGAGTTCGGAGTTCATTTGCGCGTCGGAAGCACGTTTCGGAAAGAGAGATTTCCACCAGGACATTGGCGAACTCCTATTGCGCGGTTTGCATGATGTTGGCTACCGCGGCGGCGAGACGGTTCCAGTTCGATTCTTCGCTTTCCAATTGCTTGCGGCCTTTTGCTGACAGGCGGTAAAACTTCGCTTGCCTGCCTTTTTCGGATTCGCCCCAATCCGCTTCAAGCCAGCCGCGCTTTTCGAGTCG